>DASXTY010000169.1:0-4200 GCA_036505155.1 Polyangiaceae bacterium
GCGCGTCATTGGACTGACGGTGAACCAGAGTTCGTTCGGAATTTCGGCAACCTCGTATACCGCCTCCGACACGCCCCCCATCCCCGGTACCTGCGAATAACCTCCGCAAGTCGTCGATCGATGGCGCAGCTGAAGTCCGAACTCGAAATCGTACACTACTTGGTTGCGCAGGGCGTGTCAGCAGCCCAACCAGTACCGTCGCACACTGGTGAATTACTGCACCAGACAGAGTTTGACAACTTAACCTACTTCGGTTGTGTGTTCGAACAAGCACCCGGGATATTCTTCCACCGGGATGCGATAAATCAGGAGCGTTTCTTTCGAGCCGCCGGCGAGACCATGGGGCTCTTGCACCAAACGCTGAAGAAGTTTGACCGACCCAGGGATTTTGAGCGATTCCACTGGGAGGCGGATCGATGGTGTGACTTCGAAAAGTGCGTTCCAAGGCATGAGACCGCCGCCTGGAAGCTTTATCAGGAGCTCCGATCCTGGCTCGCTCGGGAGTCTACCGACCCAAGCTTGTTCGGTCTCGTCCACGGGGATTTTACCATCAACAACCTACGAATTCAGGATGGAGCCATCGCTGTTTTCGACTTCGATAGTTGTTGCGAGCATTGGTATGCCTATGAAATAGCGGCTTTTCTGCATTACTTCGGCGGTCAAGACGACGAGACAAGAAGACTGGCCTATTGCTCGGTGCTGGATGGTTACGCGAGAACCGGATCGCTCACGGCCGAAATGCTTGGTCAGATTCCGCCTTTTGGAAAAATGCGGTTGCTCTTTTCATTTCTCGTCTTTGCGCAGGAGTGGGGCTTCCACGAACTGTCCCCGCAACAGGAGACGTACTTCGCACTCAGGCGTCGCCTGTTTCAGGCGCCGCCCACTTGGGCTGCTCAGTGAATCCCAATGCCGATCGGCGGTACCAGACTAACACCGCGCCCACCAACAAAAGCCAAATCTGACTGCGAGAAGCAGCTCCGCCGCCGACGCGGCATCCGCAACCTTTGCTGCTGGCGCGGTCGACAAGCACAAAGGCATAAGTGGTTTTAACGATTCCATGCGGAATCCTATTTACCCGCGCCTTCCATTGGTCGCGAATCCTACCCGGATTCGCGCCTGAGGAGCGGCGGAGCGTTCAGCGCTCAGGCTGCTGCACCCGTGGCGCGTGCGCTGCTACACGCTACGGCCCTTTAGGCCGAAGTGGGGCGCCGCCCCGAGCATGTGGCGATCGTTGGTCCACACCTCCCTGAAACCAGCTTCACTGGCCGCCCAGAGATGAATTGCGTCTCCTGCGCGCACGGCGGCGTTTGCCGCAAACGCTCCGATACGAGCCGCCACGCGATCGAGGAAAGCGTCTCCAAGTGGAATGGTCTCCCAGATACCCATCTCGACATCCGCCACGAACGCCTCGCGAAGCTCATACGCCTGGCTTTGCGTGAGAGCGCCTTCGCGTACGTGTCGGAGTAGAACCGCCGCCATCTCCGGGAGGCACAGGGCCGAGGAGCGTGCGCCGCGGACTCGCCGTAGCAAAGCACGGACGCGGCGGCTGTCCGGCTCGTTGACGTAACATTTGGCGATGTAAGCGGTATCGAAGTAGGCGCTCACCTGCGGTCTTCTTCCAAGAATTTTCCGCTGTCCGTTTGGACCCGAGGGAACTTCGCGTAACGCTTGTCGAAGTCAGGAATGCGCACTGGCCGCCGCGCAGCGGCGACCGAGCGAAGCTCCGCTACGGGGACGCCGCGGCGCCGAATGACGATGATTTCCCCTCCAGCAGCTTCGTCCACGATTCTTCCGGTTTGCTCGTGCAATTGACGAATGGTAACGGGACGCATGTGTCTAATGTGACACATAGCTCGCGCCCGGTCAATCCCTACTTCTCCCGGCGGGGTGCGACGATCAGCGCGAGTTCACAGAAGGCCTCTCATAGAGCCACACCACCGGGACTCCGTCGTAGCTTCTCACTTCGGTCGGGGTGACGGTGCCGTACGCCACCCAGATTTGGTACTCCACACGCCCCATGTGCGGCTCGTCATGATAGAGAGCGACGTCGGAGCTCGCAATATCGAGCGTTCCGGAGAGGTCGCTTCGGATCCGGCCGTCTTGCTGCATGAGCTCCCAGCTCTGAAGCGCCGTGTCGTGCACGTACACGCGTGCGCCCGCCGGCACGTGCTCATTGAGGTAAGCCTGAAGGGAACCGGTGGTGTAGCCCCAAAAGGTTCGATTCAGGCCGAGTGAAGCCGCGCCCGGAGCGCCGCCCACCAGTGGCGTGTACGCGCTCAGCCCCCAGGGATGCGAGTGTAAGGTCATCACCACGGGACCCAGCGTGACGCTCAACGCGAGACACGCTTCTATCCAACCCGGGCGCCGGAGCTTTTGAGCGAACAAGTCGCGCAAACGCTGAGAAGCGAAAGCAAAGCCGCCCGCGGCGAACAGGCACAAAAATGGATAAGCCGTGATCCAATGCTTGGTGCCACCGAATATCGGCGTGTCGGTGGAAAGCCAAGGCGCGTAGCTCGCCAGCATGCACACCACCCAGAGCACCAGTGCCGACCGGCGGTCGTCATGGTTCGTGCTCGACGCGGGGTCGGAGGCGCTCGCGGGATCGGAGGCGCTGGAGGCGTCGGCGCGCCGCGTGCGGAAACCGTCGAAGAGACCGATTCCGAAGAGCGCAAGCGTCACGGCGGGCACCGTCGCCGCCGTCATCAGCGGCGCGTATAGACGCGGCATGGGAGGCTTCCAATACGTCCGGCCCAGAAATTCCATGTTGTAATATTCGTGCTGCAGATGAAACCGGGCGTACGCGGAAAGCCGCTCCAGCGTGTCGTGCCAAATCCAGGGCCAACCGGCGTAAAAAATCGGTGGCCCGATGAGCAGCATGGCAAAAAAGACGCTGGGAATGGGCAGGCGTCCCCGTTTCAGCTCCTGCCAAAGCTTGCGGTGCTCGGTGAGCACGAAATGGGCGGCCAAGGCTCCCGGTAAAAGCCACGCGTTGTGTTTGGTGTTGAGCAATAACCCGTACAAGACTCCGGTGATCACTGGCCACACAAGACCCTTTTTGCGGAGCGAGCACCAATAGGCATAGGTGGTGACCAGCCACATCGCCGCTACCGGCATGTCGAAGCAGGCGAGGTGCGAATGGTAAAAAACCCGCGGCATCATCCCGAGCGACACCGCCGCGATGAGCCCGGCCGCTCTTCCGTAAACCCGGCTTCCCCACGAGTACACCAGCGCCACCGCCATGGAGCTCACAAGCATTCCGGGAAACCGGTAGGCGGTGCCCGGGTGGGTGAAAACGTGCCAACTCGAAAATAGAAATTTGTGCGATAGTGCGAAGAGCGACTTCATCAGCGCCGGGTGCTCATGATTCGCTGACCAGTAAGCGTCGATAGTCGATTTCTGAAGCGCTTGCTGGGGGCTACGGAGCAATAGATCGAACCAGGCTTCGTAGCTCCGGGCGGCGTGGAAATAGAAACCCTCGTCGCGCGCGTAGCCGAGATCGCGCACAGTTCCGAGCAGTAGCAAGACGTAAGCCGACGCCAAACCCAGGGCGAAAAACCGGTCGGCCGCGCGCTCTTTTGGCCAGCGCAAAAAGCGGACGACGAAGCGCGGCATCGACTCACCTCATATCGGCGTAAAAGCAGAAGCTTCTCGCGTGCGGATTTTGGCTGGTTATTTGGAACTCGACATCACTGCTCCCTTGGGCATCGCCGCCGACCGACAGGTCGAAGCTTTCCCATCCACGCTCGTCCGAGTGCGCGATTTTGCCGATTGGGCGATCCCCCACGTTCACCCTGAGCTCGACCGTAGTTCCGGCGCCATCGCGAGTGATGAGGTATGGAAGACCGACGTAGCCGTGCAGGCTTCGGCCCAGTGGCACGCCGAAATAACGGATGTGGAGCGCGCCGCGCACCGGAGGGTGCGCCCAGATACAGCGCCGGGGCCGATAATTCTCATCGTCGATGACGGTGACCCCGACGAAATATTCGGGGCCGCCGGAGCAACGAAATCGTTCTCGCGGAAATGTGGGCTCGCCGCCCAAGCCTCCCGTGCTCAACGGAGCCAATGTCGTCCAGCTGCACGACTCTTCTTCGGTTCCCAGAACCACGCTGACTCGGGAGGCTTCCGGCCCGAGGCTCTCGACGAACGAGTAGCGTACCCGAGCGGGCTTCGGATTTTGGAGCACGCGCAAGGCGAAACGCC
>DASXTY010000170.1:0-2106 GCA_036505155.1 Polyangiaceae bacterium
GGCAGCGAAATCGACCTTCAGGAATATTTCAATTCCGTGGGCGAGGGCATCGACGCCGTTGCTCAGGCGGCCCCGGAGCCCGGAACCTTTTCGCCGCTCTGCGATTTCAAAGCCACCCTGGTCCTGAGTCAGTCCGGATCCAAAGCGGGCCTGGCTTGGTACAACGTGCCGGCCGATCCCACTTCGCCCCCCGCGAATGTGTACCTGATCGTTCCGGATAATGCGACCGTCGGACAAACGGTGACCAGCGCCGCCATCCGCAACAATCCAAACTACGCGGGCGGGCTAATCGGCTTCGTGCTCATGAAAGGCACGCTGCGCGTCTATTACTCCGAATACATGCGTAACGCGTATTGCTCCCAGTGCGTCCAGCCCGGTTATTGGAAAATGATGCTGGTCTATCAGTCCAATCTCCTCGCCAACACGTTTTACCTCGCCTTTGAGGATTGGGAAGGAGCCGATGCTCGCAGCTGGGGGCGCAATGACGGTGATTTCAACGACAAGGTGTTTCGCGTCGAAGGCCTGTTGTGCGGTGGCGGCGGCGCCCCTTGTGACACGGGGCAAGTCGGAATTTGCGCGGTGGGCACCATGCAGTGCCAGAAAGGACAACTCACCTGTGTGGCGGCGCAACAGCCGCAGCCGGACGTGTGCAATGGGGTCGACGATGACTGCAACGGCGTCATCGACGACGGAACCAGCTTGTGTCCCGCGGGAGAGCTGTGCGATCGCGGCGTGTGTGTTGCGCCCTGCGGTGGCGGCGAGTTCGTCTGCACCGGCGCCGACGTGTGTAACTCCCTGGGACTGTGTGTAGACCCGCTGTGCAAGAATGTGTCCTGCCTGGCGAATCAGGTGTGCAAGGCGGGTCTATGCGGAGACGGCTGCGGCGGCGTTACTTGCCCCTATAACCAACGCTGCTTGCTCGGCCGCTGTGCGGACCTGTGCGCAGGGCTGGTGTGCGATCCCGGGTACGTTTGCTCAGGCGGCGTGTGCCAGAGCTGTAATTGCGAAGGCTGCGCTTCGGGTCTCGGCTGTGTGAACAACGTGTGCACCGAGCCGGCATGCCAAGGGGTTACCTGCGCCGCTGCAGAGCATTGCGAAGCGGGCAACTGCATCGACAATTGTGCGGGCGTGGTTTGCCCGAACGGCGATTCGTGCACGGGCGGTCAGTGCCCGAACAGTGTCAGCTCGGGGACCGGCGGCAGCCCGATCCTGATTGGCCCCGATGGGGGCGTTATCGTCGCCGGTTCCGGCGGAACCGGGCAGACGATGCTTCCAGACGGCGCCGTGGTCACCGGAAATGGCGGCGCCACATTTGTTTCTGGCGGAACCAGCGGCGTGGGGGCTGCCACCAGCGGGGGCAGCTCCAATAGCAGCGGCGCAGCCAGCAACCAGCGGGTGTCTTCCGATGAAAAGGCGAGCTGTGGCTGCCGGGTCGCAGGATCGACGTCGGGCACTCGGCGCAACCTGTTCGCGCTGCTCGCGCTGGTGGTCGGTGTTTCGGGGCGCCGTCGAGCGCGGCGCGGTAACTAGCAACGCTCAGGTCATGACGCTCGGTTCGAGCATCGCCAAAACGGTACGCGGGTCGATGCGTTTTTTGTAGCGCACCACGCGCGCGTTGGGCGGGAGCTCCTCGTCTTTGCAGCACCGCTTCTCGTCGATGCAGAGCACCAACCGGTCGATCCCCGCCGCTCGCAATCTTCGGAGCTTTTCGTCCAGGTATTCGCGCGTCCAAAAGCCCACGATTTCCAGGTACCAACGCCGCTCGGGATCGCGACGGTGCAAGAGCTCGAAGTCTGGAAACACCAGCACCCCGTCCGCCTCGACCGGATTCGGCTCCCGGATAACATCCCAATCCGGCGCGGCCCGGCGAAAGGCTTTTTCGAATCGCTCTTCGAGACGGCTGTCGTGGCGCCTGAGCTCCCGCCCGGGTCCGATCGGATCTCCGGAGCGCACCTCCAAAGTCGCCAGATGGCTGCCTCGACCGAGCGCGCACTGGGCCGTGAGCTCGAAGTGGTTACACCAGAGCGCGCGCGGAACCAGAGCCGCCAGCGCCCAGCCGTATACCACGGTGTGACGGAACAAGGAAAACGGTCCGGAGATATCCAG
>DASXTY010000171.1:0-4869 GCA_036505155.1 Polyangiaceae bacterium
AAGTCTGGCACCGGCTCCGGGTGGGGCGGAGCCTCCTGTATCCTGGGAGGTGCTCCGGCAAACGGCGTTTCAGGATTCAATGCGAACGGCGAGTCGATGGCTCGGGTGACGGCATCGTCCTCGTCCGCATCGGCCAGCGAGTCGCTCCCGAATGGATCGATATCCACTCCGGAGCGCGAGGGTTCGGGCAGCTTTGCGGGTTCCGCATCGGTTCGCGCTTCGCCCGGCGTCTGGAGCGAGGGCAGGGTAGCGGCGGCGCGTGCTGCTCTTCCCTCCGGAGAGTGACCCTTGGCTCGTAAGGCGGAGGCGATCTCGGGGATGTCAAACGGTTTTTTCCAGGCAAATGTGCCTGGCTTCCAAATCAAGGTATCGACTTTGATTTTACCCACCGCAAAGAACGCCACGATTTCGTCGGTGGAGAGCTGCTCTGGACTGCCCTCGGTAACCGCTGCCACCCACGGGCGCTCGGACAGCTGCGCGGGAGCCGCCGCGCCGGATGAAAAAGCCGGCGCCTGCATGCCGCCAATGATGGTGGCCTTTGCTGCGCGTCTGGGGGCTGGAGGCGCCTGGCCCGGCTGTTCCGTTGCGGGCCCGCGTGCAGAAACGACGACGCGCTGTCCCGTTGAGGGCGGTGCGGGCCTTTCGACGGGGGCCGGTTCGCGAGCTGGCTCGGTCCGAGTCGTGATCGAAGGCGGTGGAAGCCCGATCATGGTCTGCTTGGCGCGAGGCCGCAGGGCAGCCGGCGCGGCTTGGCTCTGTGCGCTGACCAGCGTTGGCTCCGGGCGCTTCGGCTCTGGCTGCGTGGTGTGCCGCGGCGGAGAGTCGCGGCGCGGCGGTTTTGGGGCCGGTGCAGCCGATTGGGCGGGTCGGGGCCGTGCGGGAGGCGCGGCTGGGGGAGCGACCGATGGTGCTCGCGGAGCGCGCGGTTCTGCGGCTATCGGTGCCGGCGGCGGTTGTTCACCGCCTGAAACCGCATCCAGTTGCGTGCCGTCGATGACGATTGCCGCCCCGCATCGTTTGCACTGGATTCGGACCTTCTTGCCCTTGACCTTGGCGTCGGGAACCGCGTATTTCGCTGGGCAATTACCGCAGGCAACGTTCATTCTTGCTCTCGGCGTGGCTGGGTAGGCGGGCCTGAGGCGGCTTTAACATGCTCGTAGCGAGCCTCCAACCGCGATAGCTACCGCGGCCGACCCATCTTACCGAGATCGGGTCTCGGGGCCCAGTTGCACCATACTTTGGGTGTAAACCCCCTTGGCAGCCCGAGGAGAGCATGCTTGGCTGGGTGCCCATGTCGCTCTGGCACCTCACGCGGGCGGTTTTCGAGACACTACGCGTTTGCACCCCCACCGTGCTCGAGAGTTTGCGGGGCCGGCTGACGGCCGACCGCTGTGATACCCGTCTGCAAAGATGGTCCGCGCGGCTGCTGGCACAGGCGCGCATGGAACTGGAGGTACTGGGCGCTCCGAATGCTCCGGCTTCCGAAGCTTTCGTAGTGATGTCGAACCATCAGTCGCTGTACGACATCCCGGTGATATTTCAGGCGCTGCCGCGGCGTCTGCGCATGGTCGCAAAGGCCGAGCTATTTCGGTTACCCATATTTGCACGGGCATTGCGGACCTCCGGTTTTGTGGAAATCGACCGCCGCAATACCCGCAAAGCCATCCAGAGTTTGAGAGGCGCGGAAGGAATCGTGGCCAGTGGCACCAGCATCTGGATCGCCCCCGAGGGGACCCGGAGCGCGTCCGGTAACGTGGCAGAGTTCAAAAAGGGTGGGTTTCGCCTGGCGCTCGCATCCGGTGCGCGCATCTTGCCAGTGACCATCGATGGAACGCGCGACGCGTTGGTGGCGCGCGGCTGGACCGTAAGGAACGGGGTTACGGTGCGGGTCACCATTGGCGAGCCCATCGATCCGGCACATTACGGCCTCGCCCAAATGGATGGCTTAATCCGTGCGGTTCGCAACGCGATTCGCGCGCCGTTGACTCAAGAACAAGTGCATCTCGAGCAGATTCCCGCTTCGGAGCCATGGTCTAGCGTCGGCTCCGGCGGTCGCTCCTGGCCCATCACGAGAGCGGCCGCGCGCATCGAGCCGCCGCTTTAGACTCCGCTTCACTGCCGCCCGCTATACGTTGAATCGAATCGGCGGGGCTTCGTCCTTCACCAAGTATTCGAATTGGCTGACGAACTCGTCCGGGCTGATTTTCGCAATCGCCGCAAACCTAGCGATTTGCTCGGGTGAATCGAAATCGTCGCGCCGCAGTCGCAGCATGTAGCGGCGCGCAATCTTGTAGTATTCGGTATCGATGTTGACCATGCGCACTCGGGTCCGACCCGTCGCCGGATCGAGCATGTTCTCGAACTTGAGAGGCCGGAAAACGCCGTTTTGAATGGTGACCATGGCGCCCGACCCGCCTTCGAGCAAATATTTGGCCGCGCAATAGCCCAGGTCCCGCGTGTACTCCATGTCGAACGGGATGGGGTCGGCGCATCGCAGCTCGTAGCCGATGTCTTTGGATACGATGGTCGACTTAAGGCCGAAGCTTTTCAGTCGCTCGTGCACAGCCCGCTTACACAAATCACCAAAATCGATTTCGGCCAAGCGGATGTGGTCATGTTCGTCGCGTTCGATGTTTGCAAAAGAGCCGAGCTCGCTCGGATCCAGGCGCTCCACCAATCCTTCCGCCAGCACGGCCAAGCCGTCCAGCCGGTCGTAAGCCCGCCGCTTGATGATGGCTCCGGCCATGATGTCCACTATTTGCCGGAGCCGTATGGTCCCGGGGCGAAACTCCTCCGGGATCACGGTGAGGGTGGCCCCGACCGACTTTCCGATCCCCAGCGCCAGGTGCCCGGCTTTTCTGCCCATGGTTACCACGAAGTACCAACGCGAAGTGGTGCGCGCATCCACCAACAAGTCTTTGACGATGCCTACCCCGATGTGTCGCGCCGTCTGGTAACCAAAGGTGGGAATGCCTTCCGGCAGGTCCAGGTCGTTGTCGATGGTCTTTGGGACATGCACGACTTTAAGGCGTCCCCCGGCCTGTTTGGAGACTTGCATGGCGGAAAACGCGGTGTCGTCGCCGCCGATGGTGATGAGTCGCGACACACCGAGCTTGTGAAGCGCGTCGACCACCGCCTGCAAATGGCGTGGGTCTTTGGTGGGATTGGCGCGCGCGGTACGCAACACGGAACCCCCCCGGAAATGGATCCGCGAGACCGCGTCTATGGTGAGGGGCATCACTTCGTCGGTGCGGC
The DNA here is from genome assembly GCA_036505155.1 of Polyangiaceae bacterium. GTDB lineage: Bacteria > Myxococcota_A > Polyangia > Polyangiales > Polyangiaceae > DASXTY01. The sequence continues at coordinate 3,256 of DASXTY010000171.1, forward strand.
CCTGCATTAGCCATTGGAACCCATCTCTTACGCCGAGAACCTCAATTCCGGATAACTGGGCCCGGATAGAGGCTGCTCCGATCACGCTGTTGATTCCCGGCGCCGGCCCGCCGCCCACCAATATGGCCAACCGTTCCTGAGACATGCGCGCCAACCTCAACCCAGCCTGAGGAAGCAAGCGTCTGCGCTCGACACCTCGAACTTGCCGGGCTCTTCCAGCTCCACGCTTTCGACCACGTTGTCTCGGATGGTGAATGCGCCGCGGCGCGCGCGGATGCCCATGTGACTTGTGGTGCGGTCGTTTTCGATGCCGAGCGCCTTGGTGAACACCGCGCTGCCATCGGCCAGCATGACGATCTTGTCGCCCACTTGGTGCGCATCTGCCCACGCCTGCATGACCCAGGCGTCGTTCACGGAAAGGCACGCGATGAGGTCGATGCCTTTCGCGCGAAGGTCATCGTAACGAGCGAGATAGCCGGGCAGGTGCTGACTCGAGCAAGTCGGAGTAAAAGCGCCCGGCAAAGAAAACATGACGACTCGCTTTCCCGAAAACAAGGCGCTCGGGTCCACCTCGGTTCCGCCGCCGGGTGTTGCTTGTTTGATGGTAACGGAGGGGATCCGCTGGCCCAGCTGAATGGTCATGCGCGAAAGCTAGAGCGGTTTCTGGCGGCAGGGAACGAAAAAGAACTGGGGCCTCGGGACTTTCGCCGCTTTCCAGCGACCTGCCCGGGAGCTGGGATAAGCTGGTGGCTTGGACGTTCAAGACCTGCGGAACGCCTTCCTTTCCGCCATCGGCAAGCCGCCACGGGTGTTCTCCGCACCCGGTCGGGTCAACCTGATCGGCGAGCACACCGACTACAACGATGGCTTCGTGCTTCCGATCGCGATCGAGCGGCGCACCGCGGTGGCGGCTGCTGCGCGCACCGATCGGCGCGTCACGGCTCGTTCGGTTGCCCTCTCCGACACCCGCAGCTTCGACTTGGATGCGCCGGGCCCAGTGCGTCGCGGGAATTGGCTCGATTACGTGGAGGGGATGGCACAAGCTCTCCTGGAACGGAACTTCGAACTACGAGGAGCGGAGCTCTTGATCGACAGTGACGTACCGCTCGGCGCCGGCCTATCGTCCTCGGCGGCGCTGGAAATGGCGGTGGGGCTGGCGCTGGTTTCGCTGGGCGGCAACGCGGATCCCGATCGCATCCAAGTAGCGCTTGCCGGTCAAGCCGCGGAACATCGCTACGTGGGTACCATGTGCGGGATTATGGACCAGCTCACCTCGGCGCTGGCAGAACCGGGGCACGCCTTGTTGATTGACTGTCGGTCGCTCGCTCCACAGCCGGTGCCGCTCGAGCTCGGCGATACCAGCGTCTTGATTTGCGACAGCCGGGTGCACCACGAGCTTGCTTCGTCCGAATACAACCGGCGCCGCGCCGAATGCCGCGAAGGGGTGGAGATTTTGAGCGGGATCTTGCCCGGCCTGCGCTCATTGCGGGACGTCACGGTGGACGAGCTGGACCGCCTGTGCGCGCAGCTTCCGCAGCCGGTCCGTTCGCGGTGCCGGCACGTGGTCCGGGAAAACGCGCGAACCCTAGCTGCCGCCGATGCCCTGCGCTTGGG
>DASXTY010000172.1:0-4694 GCA_036505155.1 Polyangiaceae bacterium
CTGCCTGGTTGCCGGTGGAAGGCGGTCGCGCCCAGTTGCCGCTTCCCCGCCAATCGCCCGAGGAACAGCAGGCTCTCGACGCCATGGGCCGTTGCATGAGCTGCGGTGCCTGCCTAGAAGCTTGTCCGAAGTTCACGCAATACGGAAACTTCGTGGGGCCGGCCGCGCTAAACCAGGTGGAGCTCTATAACCGGCACCCGGTGGGCAGGCTCGGTGCTCGCGAACGGCTCGAATCGGTGATGGCACCCGGCGGAGTCGCCGACTGCGGTAAGGCACAAAACTGCGTGCGGGTTTGCCCGGCGGGCGTGCCGCTCCTGGATTCCATCCAGGCGGTTTCGCGCGAGGCGACCAGGCACATTTTCGATTGGTTTACGAAGTAGTAGCCTAACCCACGTTTTTTCATGTCCAGGTGTTATCTATTGACTGTGTGCAGTGGCTCGAGCCTGGACCAGAATTCCAACAACATCACGTTGTTCAATCTGGTGGAGCAGCTCAACGTACCGCCCAATGCGCCGCCGCCCGCCACCATTCTCCCCTTGGAAATTCACGCCTACTTTCAGCTTTCCCCGGTTGAAGTCAACCAACAGTTCGAGCTTCGCTTTGCCATGGTGGCTGGCACCGGGCTCGAAACCTGCACCGACCCGGTGATGCACCGTTCCATCACCCCGCGTTATCGCACCCGCACCGTGGGGCTTCCCATGCCTCCGGTGACGGGCCATTACGACTTGCGCGTCGATTGGCGAGCCGCCGGTACCGAGGGCTGGAAACGGGATGCGATTTCTTGGCCCATCAGCATCGTGGAAGCCGAGCAGCGGCCACCGGTGACGCACTGATGGAGGAGCCATTTCGCCGCTGGTTTCTCATTGCCGCCCTGATTCAGACCGGTTGTCTCAATCCGAGCCAAACCAGCCCGGTCACCGCGGGTTCACCTGCCGCTGCGGAGCAAACCGAGCAGAAGACGGGCAAGACGGGCAAGACGCCCCAAGCTACCATCGTTGTCGATCAATTCGGTTATTTGACGCAGTCCGAAAAGATCGCCGTCATCCGCGATCCGCAAAAAGGATTCGACGCAGCGGAATCGTTCACACCGGGCGGAACCTACGCCGTCGTCACCAAAGACGGCGATAAACACGCGTTCACCGGTGCGGTCAAACCATGGCGGGGCGGCGCCCAGGATCCGTCATCCGGTGACAAAGCCTGGTGGTTCGACTTTTCGCCGGTGACGACGCCGGGCGAATATTACGTGCTGGATATCGAGCGCAAAGTTCGCTCGCCGGTCTTCCGCATTGGAGACGAGGTGTACCGGGAGGTGCTGAAACATGCCGTGCGCGCGTTTTTTTATCAGCGAGCCGGCTTTCCGAAAGAGGCGAAATATGCGGGTGAAGGTTGGGCCGATGGGGCGAGCCACGTGGGGCCGCTCCAGGACCACCACTGTCGCTTGTATCGGGCTCCAAACGACGCTTCGACTGAGCGCGACCTCTACGGCGGCTGGTACGATGCCGGCGACTACAACAAATACACCAGCTGGCACGCGACTTACCTGATCGCGCTGCTCCGTGCCTACCAAAACCAGCCAAAGGTTTTTGGCGATGACTTCGGTATCCCCGAGTCCGGAAACCAACTCCCCGACATTGTCGACGAAGCCAAGTGGGGAATGGATTGGCTAGTGCGCATGCAAAACGCGAACGGCTCTGTGCTCAGCGTCATGGGGCTCGCTTCCGGGAGTCCTCCGTCGACGGCTACCGGGCCCAGCCTGTACGGCAGCGAGAGCACTTCGGCCACGTTGGGCGCGGCGGCTGCGTTTGCTTATGGCTCCACCGCCTTTCGACGTCTCGGGGTGCCGGCGCTGGTTCCCTACGCGAATGACCTCCTCGCGCGCGCCCAAAGAGCCTGGAATTGGGCGGTGGCGAACCCGCGCGTCCTTTTCAAAAATAACGACGACGCTTCAGGAACCAAGGGCCTTGCCTCCGGGCAACAAGAAGTCGACGACTACGGGCGGCTGAGCAAGCGCCTCGCAGCGGCAACCTACCTCTTCGAAGCCACCCAACAGCCCGTATATCGGGATTTCATCGACAAGAACTGCGAGCAAATTCATCTAATGCAGTGGGGCTTTGCGTACCCATTCGAAATGGAGCAGCAGCGGACACTCCTCTGCTACGCGGGGCTTTCCGGTGCGACGCCGGCGGTGAGCAGCCGTATCCGGGAGGTGTACGCCAGGGCGATGGACGGAGAACACAATTTCAAGGCGTTTTACGACTCGTCGGACCCGTATTTAGCTTACATCAAGGACTATACGTGGGGCAGTAACTCGGTGAAGTCCAACCAGGGGAACATGTTTTATGATCTCATCACCTACGGCCTCGCGCCCCAGAAGAAGCAGGACGCAACCCGAGCGGCCGCACGCTACCTCCACTACCTCCACGGTGTGAATCCACTCGGCTTGGTTTACCTGTCAAACATGAACGGCGTTGGCGCCGAGCGGTCGGTCACCGCTTTTTTTCACAGCTGGTTTGCTCACGGCAGCCCCAAGTGGGACCGTGTCGGCGTATCCACCTTCGGCCCTCCGCCGGGTTTTCTCACCGGAGGCCCCAACCCATCGTACGAGTGGGATGGTTGCTGCCCGAGCGGATGCGGAAGTGCGGAAAACAATGCCGTCTGTGTCTCCGAGCCGATCAGTCCCCCCAAAGGGCAACCCGCGCAGAAATCGTACAAGGACTTCAACACCAGCTGGCCGCTCAACTCCTGGGCGGTGACGGAAAACAGCAACGGCTACCAGGTTGCGTACATCGAGCTTCTGTCGAAGTTTGTGAAATAGCCGCCTTCAGTCAATGGATGCGCTATTCTCCGGTCGGTGTTGAGCGACAACTGGACCACTAGCGGGGAGGACGGGCTCATCGATCGGCTGCAGCGACCGATACGCGATTTGCGCATCAGCGTGACCGATCGGTGCAACTTCCGCTGCGGCTATTGCATGCCTCGCGTGCGTTACCCGAGCGCATTCCGCTTTCTTCCGCGGTCTGAGCTCCTCACCTTCGAAGAAATCGAACGGCTCGCCAGCCGTTTTACGGCGCTAGGGGTGCGAAAATTCCGACTGACCGGGGGCGAGCCGCTGCTCAGAAGGGACCTCCACAAACTGGTGAAGATGCTAGCCGGCATCCAGGGCGCGGAAGTCACCTTGACCACCAACGGGTCGCTCCTGGCGCGTCACGCGGAGGAGCTCGCACAGGCCGGCCTTCGGCGAGTGACGGTGAGCCTGGATTCCCTCGACCCGGTGGCATTTGCTCGGATGACGGATTCGGATTTTGGCGTCGGGGACGTGCTCGAAGGAATCGAACGGGCGGCGCGCGCCGGCCTCAGGCCCATTAAGATCAACGCGGTCGTGCGCCGTGGGATTAACCATCGCGGGTTCGTCGAGCTCGCCCGATTTTTCAAAGGCTCGGGACACATCGTTCGCTTCATCGAATTCATGGATGTCGGTACCGAAAATGGCTGGCGGTTCGAAGAAGTGGTGACGGCGCAGGAGATCATTGAACGGCTGAATCGAGAGCTTTCTCTCGAACCGATCGAACCTTCGTACCGCGGAGAAGTCGCACGACGCTGGCGTTATCGCGACGGCGGAGGCGAAATCGGCGTCATCAGCAGCGTGAGCCAGCCCTTTTGCGGGGATTGCACCCGCGCTCGGCTCGCCTCGGATGGAAAGCTCTTCACCTGCTTGTTTGCAACGCAGGGCACCGATCTCCGCGCACCGCTGCGCACCGGCGCGACGGACAATGAGCTCACGGAGCTCATCGCCGATGTTTGGCGCCGCCGCGGCGATCGCTACTCGGAGCTTCGCGCAGAGCAGCCCCTTTTGGTTCGCCCGCTGGTCCGCGCTAAGCGCGTCGAGATGTCCTACATCGGCGGTTAACTCTAACCATCGTCACTCACGGTTCCGCCCCGCGACCAGGGGGTGCTGGTCGCGTCGGCCGTCAAAGAAAACGGCGACCCATTCAGAAAGTCGCTGGCCGAGCCGACGGCAGCTTTCGACCTCGCGGTCCTGCCGCGGTTCACCCGCTTGAGTTGCTCCGTAATGCAGCGTGAATTGATGACCGGTGTAGTCGGTTACTCCAAACACCAGAAAACCGAAGTTCATCATCACGGTCATCATGGCTTGACACGCCAGCTCGGCGCCGCCGCCCCAGCCTCCCTGGGAGCTGAACGCACAGCCGATCTTCCCATCGATCTTGGTAAACAGCGGGAGCGCCTCCTCATCCCAAAAGCGCTTCATGCGCCAAGGAATGTTCCCGAGGTTCGTGGGCGCGCCGAGAGCCAGGCCGTCGCACCAAGCGACGTCCTCTTGGCGCGCTTCTTCGATGCCCTTCAAGCGCACCTCGATACCGCTGATTCGCCGAGCGCCCTCGGCAACGTGCTGTGCCATCTGAGAGGTGTTGCCGTCTTTGCTGTAATACAAGACCAGGACGCGTCCCATTAACGCACGGAGCTTAGCATCAGTGCCTTAGGCGCCGTCCAAGAATAATGGAACGCATTCCGGTGCAGTGGCTCGGGAACACTGGAGCTCGACTTCGCCGCCTGCTATGTTCTTTAGAGGATTGCGTCATGGGTTTCAGGTCCGTGTGGTTTCAGGTCCGTGTATGGTACAGAACGCCCAGGACACGGAAAGTGAAAATAGCGAGGTAATTGAGATCAAGCCCAGC
>DASXTY010000173.1:0-6507 GCA_036505155.1 Polyangiaceae bacterium
CGCGAGGCGTGACAGCCTGAGCACGCGCGCCACGTTCAAGTAGTCCTGGGGCACCGAGCGAACACCGAAAGCGGTATTGAGCACCGTGGGCCACATCGAGCACATGGCAATCGCGAATAGCCCCGCCGGTTCCGCTTTCTGAAACAGCACCAGCCCCAGCGGCAACCACGCCAGCGGTGAGACCGGCCTCAAGATCTGAATTACGGGATCGAACGCGCGCGCGAAGAGCCGCGAGCCGCCGAGGAGAAAACCAATGGGCGTACCCAACAAGAGGCCCAGGCCATAACCCTTGGCGACTCGCAAGAGCGAATACCAGGTGAAGCGCAAAATGCCCTGATCGAGCTCGCCGCGTTTTGCGAATGGATCCACAATGTAGGGCCGGCTGAGCTCCCAGGTTTTTGCGGGGGAAGGCAAGGAGGTCAACCAGGTGCTGCTGATAAGGCCCCATGCCGCCACAAATCCGGCCAGCCCTATGATGGGAACCACCACGAGCTCTATGCCGGATCTCAGAATGGAGGGCTTTTCCACGATTACTCCCATCAGGCTTTCTTCGAGTGAACGGCGAATCCGCTCACATACTGCTCGGGTTGACGCGGATCGAAAGTGACGCCGTCGAACAGGGTCTCCGGCTCATCGTTCCGTCCCCCATGAGCGACGCCGAGCTCCTGCATGGCCTGTTCATACAAATCGGGACGCAGGACTCGCTGTGTGATCGATTGGTAGTCGGGTGCTTCGGAAAGCATGCCCCAGCGACGGAACTGCGAGAGAAACCAGATTCCATACTTGGGTTGCGGATAATTGCATCCTCGCTGGCTGAAGATCATGTAGTCGGGATCTTGTCGTTTGCGTCCGTCCCCGTAGTCGTATTCGCCCCGCAGGCGCCCCAGGATGGCCTCCGGCGGACAGTTGATGTAGGTCGGCCGTGAAACGATTGCTGCTTGCTCCGGCCGGTTCTTCAGATCGTCGAGCCACACGCTCGCCTGGTGGAGCGCCTTGAGAACAGCCTTCACGGTTTTCGGGTTCTTCTGGGCGAACTCCTCGGTAAAAGCACACACCTTCTCTGGGTGGTTTTTCCAGAGCTCTTGAGTGGTGATAGCAGAAAACCCAATTCCGTCCGATACGGCGCGGGCGTTCCAGGGCTCGCCGACGCAGAAGCCGTCCATCTTTCCGACCTTCATGTTCGCGACCATCTGGGGAGGCGGGATGGTGATCAGCGCAACATCTTTGTCAGGATGAATGCCGCCCGCCCCCAGCCAGTAGCGCATCCACATCGCGTGCGTTCCAGGGGGAAATGTCATGGCGAAGGTCATCGGCGTGCCGCGCTCCTTGGCCGCCGCAGCGATGGCTTTCAAGGGCTTCGGATCGGTATTGACCTTGCCTTTCAGCGCAGCGGTCAAGGTGATGGCCTGGCCGTTGCGATTCAAGATCCACGGCATGACCATGGGCTTCTTGGGCGCGCCAAGCAGCCCCAAGGTCGAGGCCAGCGGCATTCCCATCAGCATGTGCGTGGCTTGAATATCGCCGTTGGAAAGCGCATCGCGGATGGCCGCCCAGCTAGCGCCTTTAACCACCGTCGAGTTGATTCCGTGTTGCTTGAAATAGCCTTTTTCGTGGGCAATCACGATGGGCGAACAGTCCGTGAGCGCAATGATGCCAAAACGCAGATCCGGGGTTTCCGGCTTGCTTAGCGCACCACTGGCCGCAGCTGCCGGCGTTGGCGCGGAGCTCGGCTCGTCTTTTGATTTACAGCCGAGCAGCGCCGCGGCGCCGACCAGCGCGGTCCCACCCAAGAAGTCGCGCCGGCCGATGGCTCTCAAGCGGCTAGGAGAAGAAATGCCGGCCCGTCGTTTCATTCATTCATTTCCTTTGTGACCGTACATGCTGCGAACACCTGCCTTAGAAAGCGAAGGGCACGTCGATTTGCACGATCTTGTACCGCGCATCTGCCATTGGATTGTCGAGAGGCAACACCAGCGCCACCGCAGGTCGTAGCCAGGTCTTTTCGCCGAGCGGGATATGAAAACGCGGTCCGAAAGCCACTGTGGTGGTGTCGCGCAGCGTGTGGGTCGGGTCATTTTCGACTGCTTTCGGCGTGGACAGCCAGCGTTGGTGTCGGAGCTCGGCGCCGACCGATATGAACGGCGCGAAGAAGTAGCCCAGGTGCAAGCCGGTGGTGAAGTTTGTCCTGGAAGCGTCAGGAACCGCGGGCGCATCACCGCGGACGCGCGTCAATTGAAAGAGCGTCGCCTCGACCTGCGCCGTAAATCCGTGAGCCACGTAGGCGAAATCGACGCCCGGAAATACCGCGAAGTCGTTGACTGCGAACATGGAGTTGTCCATCGCCGAGCGCGCCGGGATGCCGGCCCTGTTGGCGGCCGCGCGCGCCGGGTCGGGGGAGTTGCCGCCGCCGGAACCGACCGGAACTGTCAAACCCAAGAAAAAAGCCAGCTTAAGCTCGGGGCTGAGCTTCAGGGCGTAGAGGGCTCCCACTACGGGGTTCAAGAAACCGACCGCCGATTTGGGCGTAGGCTTGAGCGGTGGAAGCTCAGCGGGAGAATTCCAGACCCAACCCAGGCGAACCAGCGGCGCGAGCTGTTCGGTAACTTTATAGCTAACGAGCAGCATCGAAGCCATCGTGGAACCGGAGTCGTGGGTGACCGGATCCCTGTAGAATGCGAGCTCCGTGTCGTAGCGCACCACGGAGGCCGCGACCGCAGGGCGAAGCTGAAATGGTAGCGAGTACGGCGGCGGCTTGGACTTGGGTGCAGGTTCCGCTCCCACCTCGGACTGCGCTCCTGCTGGCTCTGTCGGAAGCAGCGTGACTGCGATGGCGAACATCCAGAGCCGCCGGCCCGCCGTAGGCGGACGGCGCGAACAAGGAAGAGGCGAGAAACGGAGCGGATACAAGCTCATTGGTGGGCGCTGTGCGCTGCATTGAGCAAGCGTCATGCCAGGTGCCTGATGCGGTCGACCTGAAGCGGCGTTGCCCGCGGCATCCGCAACCACGAAACGTGCGTGAAAACAGATGATCTTCGTCTGTTGTCACAATTGTGTGCCCGTGTAGCTTCATGGCTGACGAATTTGTAAGGCGGAGTTGCCACCGTCCGGACCACTTATCTTGGCGATCTTGACCGCGCAGGCCTTGTACGCCGGCTGGCGCGAGTGAGGGTCGAACGCCGCGAAAGTGAGTTGATTCACGGTCGGGTAGTGCATTGGCATGAATACCTGGCCGGGCTTTACGCTGTGCGTGATGAATGCGCGGGCCACCACCGTGTCGCGTTGCGAGCTCACGGCGACTTTTTCGTCCGGTCGGAGCCCGAGCGCTCGCGCGTCAGTCGGAGATACCTCGACGTACACATCAGGGGGCGCGAGCTTGGCCAGAACACTCGAGCGTTTGGTCCGGGTCTCGGTGTGCCACTGGCCGGTGCTGCCTCTACCGGTCAGGAGCAACAAGGGGTAATTCGCAGATGGCAGTTCGGGCAGGGGCCGGGGCTCAGCGAACAGGAACTTCGCGCGGCCATCGGGGGTGAAAAAGCGCCCGTCTGCAAACAGGCGCCGGTGCTTTGAACTCGGGGCCGCGCCTTGGGACAGCGGCCATTGGATGCCGCCCTCCCGTTCGATCATGGCGTAGTCCTCGATGCCCGTGATGTCGCACGGACGCCCTCGACTCAGCCGTTTGATGATCTGAAATACCGCTTCCGGGTCGGACCACTCGCGAAACATCTCGCCCGCGCCCCAGGCTTCTGCCAAAAGCTGGAAGATGTGAAAGTCGGCCAATGCCTGGCCCGGAGCGCGGCACACCTTTTTGATCAGACCGATTCTGCGCTCCGAATTGATGAAAGTGCCCTCCTTTTCTCCCCAGCCCGCGGCCGGTAGCACGATATCCGCTTGCAGCGCGGTTTCCGTATCCTGATACATGTCCTGCACCACCAAACACTCGAGCCGGCTGAGCACGTCGTGTAAGTAACCCTGATTGATCCAGGAGTGTGCGGGGTTGGTCGCGATCACCCAGAGCGCTCGTATCTTTCGTGAGAGCACCGCATCCAGGATCTGATCGTAGGCGAGGCTCGGCTCTTGCGGGATGTTCCGCGCGTCGATGCGGAGAAGCTCCGCGACCTCCCGCCGATGGTCAAAGTCGGTGAAATCGCGGCCCCCGAAAAGATTCGTCGTGTTGCTGAAGAGTCGCGACCCCATCGCGTTGCACTGCCCAGTGATGGAGTTCGCGCCGGTACCGGGTCGACCGATGTTTCCGGTCATGAGGGCTAGAGCAATGATGGCCTCGGCAGTGTCTACGCCCTGGTGGCTCTGATTGACCCCCATGGTCCACCAGAAGCTCACTCGCTCGCCTTCATGAATGATGCGCGCCAGCTCTAGGATGCGCTGGGCGGGAATGCCGGTGACTTCCTGGGTGCGCGGCAGCGAAAACCCGGCGACGTGTGCCGAGAAAGCGTCAAATCCAGTGGTGTGAGCGGCAATGTACGGGCGATCGACCCAACCGTTTTGTATCAGGATATTCGCTATCGTGTAGAGCAGGACCAGGTCGGTTTTCGGCTGAACGGCGTAATGATGGGTGGCCACCATCGCGGTTTCCGTCGCTCGCGGATCCACCACGATGATCGCAGGGCGGTGGGGATTTCTGCAAACGCGCTCCCACATGATGGGATGCGCGATGCACAGATTGGAGCCCACCAGGACCATCACATCCGACTCCTCGAAGTCCGAGTAGGTGTAGGGCGGCGCATCGAAACCGAAAGCACGCTTGTACGCCACAGCGGCGGTGCTCATGCACTGGCGCGTGTTGCCGTCACCGTGCACCATCCCCATCCCGAACTTTCCGAGCGCTCCTAGTAAGGCAAGCTCCTCAGTCGGCATCTGCCCGGTGCCGAGCCAGGCCACCGCAGCGGATCCATATTTTTCTTGAATGGTCTTGAAGCATCGGACCATCTCGCCAATCGCTTCCTCCCAGCTCGCGGGCCCAAGTTTGGCCCCTCGCCGGACCAACGGCGTGGTGGCGCGCCCGGGGCCGCGCAGCGGCGTCAGCGCCTCCCATCCCTTGGGGCACGCTGTTCCCAGGTTCACGGGATAGTTCGTCGCAGGCGTGAGGCCCACCGCCTCACCGCCTTTAAGCAGTATCTGAAGCCCGCACCCGGTCGAACAGAACCCGCAGACCACGGTGGTTGTCTGATCCGGTGCCAAACGCTTGGGCAACCGGCCCAGCCCGAATCCGCCGGGTTTCAACCGCAGCTCCCGAGTCAGCGGACCGGTGCGTCGGATGAAGAGCTCGCGCAGCTTCTTCTTAAAGCGATCGGCCGGATCGGTCACGGAATACCTCCCGGCATGCGCGACGCGGGGGCCGCACGGAAAAACAAATAGCGTTCACATAGCTCGGAGCAAACCAAGAGCCCCAGCATCAGCGTCAAACACGCCGGCCATCGAGCCTTACCGATCGCGCCGTGGACGAGCACCAAAGGAAGCGCGACGCCTCCCGCGATGGCCAATCCGAAGCGCAGTGACGTGGCCACCCGCAGCTGGCCGGACATCAGGATAGCCATGCGCTTGAGGGCCGAGTGGCCCTTGTCACCCAGATGACCGAAGATTCGCGCTTCGAAAATCAGCTTGATGACGGTGGCGCTCAGCACCAGCCACAAGATAGGACGCTGAGCTGGGTGGCCAGGCGCAGAGCCAGCAGTGGTCAGAGAGCAAACTGTGAGTACCGCCGCGGCGCCCAGAATCACGGTGGTCCCAAAGAACCGTAGCCCTGTCTCGGTTCCGGACCACTGTGCGCGGCGCGTGGCGACGTACACCATGACCGAGCAAAAGACTCCGACCGTCCCCACGAGCGCCGCCCAAACTCGGACCTGTGGCGCGGCCGCCGTCATCAGGGAGGCGCCCGGAAACGCCGGCAGCAATGGCGCCGCAGCCATGAATCCGTAGCAAGCGGCGAGCTGCGCAAATCCCCCAAAGGCGATGGCCTCTCGGCTCAGCCAGGAGGTCCGAAAACCAAGAAATGCACGCCATGCGAGCCAGGGCCTTCCCAGGTGAAAGACGCTGGCGCCCAGAGCCACCACTGCAAGCGTGCCCGCAAAAGCAGCTTGAACTAGAGGACTACCGGAGGGATGCCCCGCCAGGGCCTCGACCAAAAGCCCCATGACGAAGGCGCCCACGGAAAGTTGGGTGAGCGTGAGCATGATCACCAGCGGCGGATGTGAATGCTCGGGACTTGTCCGGTAGAAGTCGGCCGGCAGCATGTTGTTTGGCATCGACCTCTTGGTTCGATAGCGCGTGGTCGGAAGAGTGTGGTCGGGCGCCGGGGTACCGGGTAAGAAGCTCTGCGCGTCGCTGGCTTCTACCACCGCGGATTGATCGACAACGCGAATGGAGATGGCTTGATTGGGGCAGGCCTGGACGCAGGCCGGGGCTTCGCCGTGCGCCAATCGGTCGCTGCACATGTCGCATTTGCGAACCACGCCGCGCTTCTTGCTGTATTTGGGAGCGTCGTACGGGCAC
>DASXTY010000174.1:0-2046 GCA_036505155.1 Polyangiaceae bacterium
TCGACGCACGGGTGCCGCTCTTGTTCAACCGGGACCTCGTGATCGGCGCGGTTCGGCCTGCGGTCGCAGACCCGGTGTATTTCAGCAACGGCGACGCGGATGACCTCATCTTCATTTTCCGCGGAGGGGGATTGCTCAGGAGTCCGCTCGGCGACTTGCGCTTCGAAGAAAGCGACTACGTCTGCGTACCCCGAGGCATCTTACACCGGTGGATTCCGGAGCTCGATCGCGAGCAATATTGGCTCAGCATCGAAGCTCTCGGTGGCGTCGGGCTGATCCAGCAATTTCGGAACCAGGTGGGACAGCTGAAAATGGGCGCACCCTATTGCCATCGCGATTTTCGGCGGCCGGAGTTTTCGGGTCCTCGTGACGAAGGAATTCGAGAGCTGGTGGTCAAACGCGCCGGGCGCTTCCACGGGTTTCATTTCGAGCATTCTCCCCTGGATGTGGTGGGGTGGGACGGTGCCGTGTATCCCTGGGCATTTCCAATCCTGAACTTTCAGCCAAAGGTCGGCCTAGTGCATCTTCCCCCCAGCTACCACGGCACCTTCGAAGCGCGGGGCGCGCTGATCTGCAGCTTCGTCCCGCGCCCGCTCGACTTTCACCCTGAAGCCATCCCTTGTCCCTATCCGCATTCTTCCGTGGATGTGGACGAAGTGTTGTTCTACTGCCGCGGCCAGTTCACCTCACGCCGCGGAATACGGCCGGGCAGCATTTCCCATCATCCCGCGGGTGTTCCGCACGGCCCCCACCCCGGTGCGTATGAGCAGAGCATCGGAACAGAGCGCACCGAGGAGCTCGCCGTGATGCTCGACTGTTATCAGCCGCTGGAAGCAACCCCAGAGGCCCTGAGCATCGAGGATCCCGACTACCACCAGAGTTTCATCGGATAGCGAGCTGGCTAAAGCACCAGCGTTTCCGCGCTTTCCCGAGGCACCCATTCGACCGGCTGATCGCGAAGCCAGGTGCGCTGGCGCCGCGCAAAACGCCGCGTAGCGCGATAGATTGCGTCGCTGAGCTTGTCCACGTCAATGGGCGCGCTGGACTCCAGGGCTTCGGCAATCTGCCGGTAGCCCACCGACCCCATGGCGCGTGCTCGGCGAAACCCCTGGCTCAGAAGTCCTTGCACTTCTTGAATCCAACCGGCATCCAGCATGCTCTTCACACGCGCGCAGATCCGCGCGTCGAGCTCCGATCTCTCGAGCGCGATACCGATCAGCCGATACCGGTAACGCGGCTGTCGAAACCCGTGCTCCGCTTGCCAACGGCTCATCGGTGTTCCGGTAAGCTCGAAGACTTCGAGAGCGCGGCTCACTCGCATCGTGTCATTGGGTGACAGACGTTGCGCGCTCGACGGATCGACGGCGAGAAGCTCGGCGTGCAATGCCTGACGACCCCGGCTCTCGACCACACCGCGATGTCGCGCGCGCACCTCCGTGTCGGCGGGTGGCGCGGGCGCGAGGCCAAACAGCAACGCCAGGATCCACAAAAAAGACCCGCCGCACACGATGGCGCGCCGTCCGCGCGCGTGGATAACTTGGATTTGAGCGGCGGCGAGCTCCGCCCATCGCGCCGCATCCATTGGCTCGAGCGGCTCGGCGACGTCAATCAGCCAATGTGGAACTTGGGCGCGCTGCTCCGGGCTTGGCTTCCCCGTGCCCAGGTCAAAACGACGGTATATCTGCACGCTGTCGGCGCTGACAATTTCCGTGACGTGTCTTTGGGCGAGCCGGATCGCAAAGTCGGTCTTCCCGGATGCAGTCGGCCCCACGATGACGACAAGCTCTTTGGTTGGTGACGACACCAGTCGAAAAACGTGGTTAGCCGCTCAAGCTATCGAGCACGCGCTGATATCGCTTGAGCGTGATACGAATTTCCGAGGGGCGATTGCGCGCCAGCCACAGCGTTTTGAAGCGACGCATCAGTCCGGATAACTCCGCGCAGAGCTCACGCCGGGCCTGCGCCGTGTCGCGCCCGCCTCTGCCGAAAATCGAAGTTTTCCTTGCGGCGTGCCGGAGCGTATCGACGGCAAATATCCAATAGGGG
>DASXTY010000175.1:0-3012 GCA_036505155.1 Polyangiaceae bacterium
AGCCGGGGATGGCGTCCAGCTCGAGAGGATACTCGTGGGGGACGTGCCATTTGCCCACCCAACGGGTCTGGTAGCCGCCGGCGGACATGACCTCGCCGAGCAGGGGCAGACCCGGCAAAAGGCTTTGATGGTTGGTGGTTACGCCGGACGGCAGCGGCATGCGGCCAGTGACATGGCTGGCGCGCGCGGGGGAGCAAAGCGGCGAGGTGCAATACGAGCGTTCGAAGCGCACGCCGCGGGAAGCGATGGCGTCCATGTTGGGCGTGGCGACATACCGATTCCCCGCGCAGCTCAAGTCGCCGGCGCGCTGCTGATCGGTGCACAGAAAGATGACGTTCGGGGGCTGCAAGGGAACTTGCCGCGGTCCGCGGAGTTCCAACCCTAATACGGAGTCGGAAGCGGGCAACCAAAAACCACGTCGATGTCGGTCCCGGGAGCCCTTACCTCTTGGCAGGCGGCACCCGCAAAGCTCACGACATTGGTATCCGGGTTGTAACTCCAACCGTCCGGGCTGTCTCGAGTGACGGCGATGTTGTGGTGTACGTGGTCTCCGGGCACTGCACCTATACGCCCCAGGGTTTGCCGACGGCTAACCCTGAACGATTACCGGCTCCCGCTCCCCCGCCTCGCGCATGCGCTGCTTGAGCACACTCGCGAGCTCGTTGCGCATCGGGCCGTAGTCGGGGCTTGTCACCAGGTTCGCACGCTCATGGGGGTCGGCCTCGAGGTCGTACAGAAACTCTTCAGTATACGTTTCGGAATCCGGCTCGCGCCAGCCATCCCGGTTTGGAGCGCGCACCGAATATTTCCAGCGCGCGGTTCGCACACAGCGGCCCACCTGGCTCTCGCTTATCTGTACGAACGCCTCCCGGGGCCACGCGGTTGCATCTCCGCTCACGAGTGGTTGCAGCGCGCGCCCGTGCAGCGGGACAAAGGGGGGCACGCCCGCGATTTCCATCAGCGTGGGCGGAAGGTCGATCAAACTGACGAGCTCTTCTACAACCCGGCCACCCTCGAACCCCGGGCCGGCCGCCAACAAGGGGATGCGGATGCTCGCATCGTGACAGGAGCGTTTGTACTCCGAATTGCGAGTCCGAAAGTGGGATCCGTGGTCGCTGGTGTAAAAGAGGACCGTTTGTTGGGCGAGATGGAGGCGCTCGAGCTCGCTCCGGATCCGCCCCACGTTTTGGTCCAGACTGTGGCAAGCGCCCAGGTACTCGGGAAACTCGCGGCGCCAGTCGCCTTCGGTGCCGACCAGATCGCCCGGCACGTCGAAGCCCTTGAATTGCTCCGCCGACCCGTGCGGTCCCTCGTGCCGCCGGCGGTCGTTTTGGTGATGCGGCTCGACATACGAGACGAACAAGAAGAACGGCCGCTTCAGATGTCCGCTGGTGAGGTATTCGAGCGCGAAATCGGTGAGCGCATCGGGTCGATAGCGCCCTCCGGGAAACTCTATCTTTCGCCCCTCGCGGTCGAACAGGTAGCCGTCATAACCGTGGGAAGTAAACTCGAGCACATCGGAAGCGAGCCAGTAGTCGCCGTAGCCGCCGCGCCGTTCGGGCGGCACCGGTCGCTCGTGAAAGTTAAAGCCAGTATCTTCGCCGGGCCCGTAACCGGCAATGCTCGAAGCCAGATGCCACTTTCCGATGTAGCCCAGTTGGTAGCCGGCCGAACCCAGGTGGTGGGCAATGGTTTTCTGCTCCAGTGGGAGAGCAATGCCATTGCGGAAACAGCCAGTTGCGGTTGGGTAAAGGCCGGTCTGAAGTGCCGCGCGAGCCGGCCCGCATACCGGCTGACAGGTGAACGCTTGCGAAAAACGCACCCCTTCGGCCGCCATGCGGTCCAAATTGGGTGTCACCGGCAGCGACTGGCCATAGCAACCGAGGGTGTCCCAGCGCTGCTGATCGCTAAAGAGGAAGACGATATTGGGGCGGCCCACTTTGACCGTCAAGCCATCACGAGGGGTTCGTCTTGGGGTGCCAATTCCAAAGCGTGTCGTACGGCTTGAGGTTTGCCGAGAGCGGCCAGCTCACGTCGGCGAGCTTGCGCCAATCTGCCGGATCCAATTTCCAACTGAGCGCTCCCAGGTTGTCGTCCACTTGCTCGGGTTTGGACATCCCCACAATCGGCGCCGTAATCCCCTCTTGGTCGAGAAGCCACCGCAAGGCAACTTGCCCCATCGTCTTATTTTCCTTTTTCGCCACTTCCTCGACCACCCGGAGCACCGAGAGCACCTCGGGAAACGCTTCGACCGTCACCCGGCAATTGTTCTGCCGGTGCCAATCGGGCGGAAGGTCCGCGCGGCTGCGAAACCGACCGCTGAGCACGCCCTGACAGAGCGGAGAATACGGGATAATGCCGATGCCATGCTGCTTGCACAGGGGAAGAACTTTCGGCTCGATCGACCGCCAGAGCAAGTTGTGACACGGCTGAAGGCAGTCCACTTGGTTTTCTCGGCCGCTGAACTCTTCCCACTCCGGATCCATCCAGTTCGAAACGCCAATCGCGCGGATCTTCCCCTCGCGCTTGAGTTCCAGTAGCGCGTCCAATGTTTCCGCCAGCGGCGGTTTGGGAAAGGGCCAGTGCTGCTGGAAGAGATCCACGTAATCGGTCTTGAGACGCCGCAGTGAAGCCTCCAGGCTTTTGCGCACATCGCCCGGCTCGTGGTGCATGAACTTGGTTGCCAAAACCACCTGGTCGCGCCGGCCGGCGATGGCTTCGCCCACCAGCTCCTCCGAATGCCCATCCCCGTACGCCGGTGCGGTGTCGAGCATGTTGAGCCCGGCTTCAATTGCCCGTCGAACCGTGGCGATGAACTTCTGATCGCTCGTGGTGTCCGCGGTGGAGTATTGCATGCCCCCCACGCAAATGCGCGACACCCGAATCCCCGTTCGCCCAAGCTCGATGGTTTCCATGGGGCTGGTTTAATACGTTGTCGGCGGCGTGAGCAATGGTCAGCTTGGTGGTCTCGAGGGGTCAGGACGCGATGAGTAGCTCCAATAACTCCCGATC
>DASXTY010000176.1:0-3410 GCA_036505155.1 Polyangiaceae bacterium
GCAGCGTCGCGGGAGTCACGCGCTGTCCGCATCCGATCGCAGTGAGCGCGACCAGCACCGCACACAGAACTCTCACTTGGAAGCTCGCGGTGGGGTGGGTCGACCGAAGGTCATCAAAATAGTCCCGTAACTGCTGGGAAAGCGCTGGTCGAGGCTTATGACACCGATATAGGAGTCGGTGAAGTGCGCTACGTAGCCGAGCCCGTGCCGGCTGTCGATCGCCAGCGCGTGCGGCCCCCTACCGGTTCGGATTTCTTTCTCCACTCGCCGGCGCGCAGGGTCGTAGATGAAAATGAGACGAGAATCGAAAGCCACCACAAAAACTCGCGTCTCCCATTCGGTTTCTGAAACTCTCACGTCGCCCAGCACCACCCGCGAGGGGCCGAAGGTCAGCGGGACGCTTTCGTGAAATTCCGGCAGATCTTCGGGGGGCCAGGCGTTTTGCGCCAGGGGTGTGCGGCCTACCAGAAGACTAGCCGGGGCGCGATTGGAAACGTACACCTCCAGGGGCACTTTGTCGGCCACGCTTAAGCAGTCTGTGTATTGGTCTTTACATGCGGGATCGGACGCGCACTGCGCGTCGCAGTTCGGGTCGATGGTGCACCGCGCAGTGCAATCTGGATCGCGAGCGCAATCGGACTGGGGATCGATCCCTGTGAGGGAAGCACAAGCGACCTCCATTGAGTGACGAGTCGAAGCGTCAAGGGCAATGCCCCGTGAGTCATCTCCAACGGAGTTGGCCTGGATGGGCACTTGACCGGCGACATACAGATACGGCCGAGCGGGGCTCACCGGCTGCAGCGTTGCTTCGTCGAAAAAGCGAACCAATGCGATCTGAGGTGCGCCGCCGAAGGTCAGCAAAAATCCCGGATCATTCAGGATGGACTTTGCAACCGCGATTGCGGGGGGCGGAACCGCAGCCACCCCGATCGGACGCGTCGGCAAGTTACCGAGGACGAATTCCAAATCCGGTCCCTGGTCGTTCCATTCGTGCACGAACAAAGAAACCGCGCTTTCCGTCTGGTGCGTCACCACCAATGCGCGTGCGTCGGCGGTGGCATCGATCCCAAACGGCTCCGGCGGAAGGCGCAAACCGCGAGTATTCTCTTGGTCGGGGTTATCGCCCCGGCGATGACGGTCATCGCAATCGCTTCCGTTGGTGGGCTGGCCGCAATCGAGCACTCCGTTATCGTCGACGTCGATGAAATCCAAGGTCGCATCGCCTCGCACCGGCACAAAAAGCCGCCCCGGTGGCCCCGGGGGGGCAGTGGCCGGCCGCGCTCTATAGACGACGTCGGTGCCGAAGGCCCCGATGCCCACGGATCCGACCCGCATCCTGTTGCTTCCGTCTTGTGGCCGCTCCGGGTTGACGTATCCGCAGCGCCCTGGATTGATGATGCGATCGGCAACCGACGACTCCCCAAATGCGCCGCAAGGCGAACCGGCAGCGCCACCCTGACGCGGGACGCACCACCGGCTGGGGAGACCCCCGTTTTCCGGCGTGGGCGTCAGATCACAAAAACGATCGCTGGCGCAGTCGCCATCGCTACCGCACGGACTCGGGGTAAGCGCGCGGATTGCAGCCAGATCGTAGGAGCCGACGGTGCCGCCGTTGTATCGCAAATCGAAGTCGCTATTTACGATGAAGAGATGCTCTGCCTTCGAGTCAAGCGACAGGCCAACTGGGAAATAGATGCTCTCTTGGGGCGGCTCGACGCCGCTTCCGGGTGCGAAACAACCAAGCCAGGAAACCGCGCAAACGAGAACCAATGAGGGCGTCGCGGCAGTCCGCCACGGTGACAGGCGGTGTGGTTCACGCGATGACGCCATGCTTGCGCGCGCAGCCTACGGCTGATGGGCGGGCGAGGAAAGTGGTTAGGGGTCAGTCGTCGGTCGTCGGTCTTCAGAAACACCCGCTTCGAACCCTCTTTGCTTCTCGATTACTGTCACTCAACCGAGAACCGATTCAAACGAAGCTGATTATCGTGATGCCCCGGTTGGATTCTTCTTCCTGCTCGCCGTCCTCGTCGGGCCGAGGCGGGAAGGCATCCACCGGCAGCTCAAGCTGAGGCTGTTTGTTGCCACGCTTTCGACGTTCCTCCTCCTCCCGTCGGCGGATCTGGTCGATGATGAATGGCGGTAGCATGGCGCTGACTCATTTCCGGTAGGCTCAGCCTACTCACATCCAATTTAGCCGTCCCGGCGAAGTGGTCAAGTTCGCCCCCTAGAAAAACCGGATCGAGTCCCGGCCTGGGACGCCCGGGGCTTTTCAGCCGGCCTCGCGAAACTTTGGCTGGGCCAGTTTTACGCGGAAACTGTCGAAAACCGCCGCCGTGCTAGCCTGTAGACGGAAATGGCCGCTTCCGCTCGACTGAGCGTCCAGGCGAAAGCGCTGAGCCTGCTACTCACCGTGGTCACCCCCGCGTTGGCGGCCTTCGACGCCAGCGACGCGGGTTGGGAAGGGGGCAGCGTGCTCTTGGAGCTTGCCCGGCAGCGGCTCGGCCGGGAGCGGGTCGAAATCGTGTCGGCTCTGGACTTCGAAAAGCTCAGTCCTTCCGATGGCATCTTGGTGCTGCACCCGGAGGTGGACCTCGACTACGACCAATTGAGCGCCTTCATGCGGGATGGCGGTCGAGTTGCCCTGGTGGACGACTTTGGCGCGGGTGCATCGCTGCTCGGCCGCTTCAATATCCGTCGCATTGCTGCTCCACTGAAACCGTCCGAGTCCCTGCGGCACAATCCCGATTTAGCGATTGCCCTGCCCGCAGTGCAAAATGTCGCGGGTCACGAACAGGGGCGCCACCCGACGGTGCAGGCTGTAGACAAGCTCATCACTAACCACCCGACCGGCTTCACGCACCCGGACCTAACCCCCATTTTGATAATCCCGGCGCAGGGCGAGCCGGATACCGTGCTGGCGCTCAGCGCGGTCATCAAGCCTGAGGGACGGCCCGTGGGCGTGCGCTCGGAATCCAACCCCCGTCAAGGGCGCCTTTTGGCGATGGGCGACCCGTCGGCCTTCATTAATCTCATGCTCCGCTACCCCGGAAACCGCGCCTTCGCACAAGGCATCATCGATTATTTGGTCGAGGACGACAGCTGGGGAGGGCGTCACGGCAAGCTGTATTTATGCGCCAATCATTTTGATCAACAGGGTACCTATCGGGGGAAAGAGGGTATTTTTGGCCGCATTGGTTCGTTCTTCGGTGATGCGCTCGACCTCTTGATCAAGACCGGACGGGAGGGCTTGCCGGCGTTAGTCTCAAGCTTCTTGGCTGTGTTTTGCGTCATGGGTGCGGCGGCATGGGCCCTGCTTCTAGCGGCGCGCCCCTATCGGCGCCCCGTGCCGCGGTACGCAGTCGGGACCCCCCTGGTGGCGCAGGGTGGACTTGCGGGTCGCGCCGCGGTAC
>DASXTY010000177.1:0-1542 GCA_036505155.1 Polyangiaceae bacterium
GAGCGCGTAGAGCGCGGCTTCGTGGATCTTCTGGTCTTTGAAACCCAGCCTGCGGTCTACTCGCATTAGTAACCGCACTGCTGCTTGGGTTACGTTGTCGTCGAGCGTGGTGTAACCGTCGGCCGCCGACGAGGCCGCCGCGCAATTCGCGTCGGCGCGGTAGGGGTGCTTCTTTCGCTTCTCGAGTTCGAATTCTATATAGTAGTCCCAGCCGCCGGAGCAATGCTGTCCTTGTACCAGGGTGTAAGCTACGTCGCGGGCTGCTTCGAGGTAGTAGCGGTCGCCGGAGGCATCGAACGCTTCCAGAAACGCCATGCCGACAATCGGCGTGCCTTCGCGCTGGACTTCCACCTGGTGAGGTGTTTCTGACTGCTCGGAGCGTCCGTAGCTCAGGTCCTCGGTGTAGGCGAAATGATAGCCGCCGTGAGTGGAGACTTTGGTTCGGAAGAACTCGGTGGCTTTTCGGAGAGCCTGCGAGACTTGCTCTTGGGAGGGAGGTTGCTGGGATCTCAGATTGATGGGAAGCAATGCGAGAGTGAGGATGATGGAGGCTGTTCGCATGGGAACAGCTTACAGCATGGAGGCTTGGGTCCGCTCCCGCTCCCTTACGGTCGCGGCACTGTGGTGGGGCGAGAGTTGCCGGGAGCTTCTTCGATTTGCCAGCTTGCGATGTTGCGCGTTTCGAGGCTGGCCAGGATGGTTGCGGTGGCGTCCTTGGCGGGTTCTTCGGGCGCTTTGAAGATCATGAGCTTGCCGTTGCCTTCTTCGGCGCAGGCGTTCACGAAGGAAAGCTGTCCACCGCCCTGGAGGGTCACGCGGACGGTTGCTTGTCTTGTCATGGCAAGGCCTCCTCTGGCTGATCTGGGTTTGGCTGGTCGGGCCGCCGCACGAGGCGGCCGAGTCTTCCGAATAGTCGAACCGGGTTGAGCCGGCGGATCTTTCGCGCGATTGGTCCGGCGTTCTGCGCGGCGACTTGGGTCAGGCTGGTCTCGCCGGTCTTTTCTGGTTGCGGTGGCGCTTCGGTCTTGTGCTGCTCGGCAGCAGGTTCGGCTGGGGGTTTGGGCTCGATGGCATTTGCCTGGAGGGGCGGTGGCGCTGCGGGCGGCTTCTTAGGCCCGACGGCTTCCACCGGTGAGGCTGCCGCCCGCGCCAGCGCCCTTTCGCTGCGAGTCCGCCTGCTTCCGCGTCGCGATGGCTTCGAAATGGGAGGCTCCGGAGGAGGGGCGGCTTGCGAGATTACACTCGGTTCTGGTTTTGGAGCCGGCTCCTCGATCAGCTCGCGCGCCCTCACCACGAAGCGCTTGGGCGCATGACCGACGTAATAGAACGGATAGCAGGTGATCAAGGTCAGCAGCGGCTGGGAGGAGGCCTGGAGCACTTCCGTCGCATCGGGATCGACCACTTCCGATGAATCGACTGTGTAGTGATGGGTTCCTTGTGTGGTGGTGACGGTGATCCGGTCCTCTTTTCGGATCTCGCGTAAGGGCCGAAAAAAAGTATCGCGGTGGGCCGCAAAAACGACATTGCCCTGCTCGCCGGGAA
>DASXTY010000178.1:0-9897 GCA_036505155.1 Polyangiaceae bacterium
ATGGAAGCCTCCGGGTCGATGGCCCAAGTCCACGAGAGGTCCGCAAAAACGTTGCGATAGTGTTTACACAGAGCAATCAGCTCCTGGCCTTCGGGGTAGCCGGTGTGAATCAGAACGAAGCGCGCGCTCGGATAATCGCGAAACAGATTACACAGGTCGCGGAGCCATAGCAGATTGAGGTCCATATAGTTGCTACCGGAGTGGTAGCCGGTGTGAATCTGGACGGGGAGGCCGTAATCGATGGCTCTTCGGATGCAATAATGGAAGTTGAAGTCCTGCAGCATTCGCCGCTCGGTCTCCGTCGCGGATTGTCCCCGGAGCAACCATTTTTCGAACACCGCGCCGGCCTCGGATTCTGCGACATTCTCGAAATGGAGCGACCTCCAGTAGCCGCACACGTTTTTTAGGGAAACCACATGGCCGCCCCAGCGCTCGAAGTACCAGTCGATCATACGAGTCCAGTCCTTGAGGCTGGCGATGCTGACTCCCGTGCTCCGCTGGTATTTATCGATCGGCATCTTGTCACTACAAAATGCCGAAACGCCCAGCACCGGCAGAAAGAGCCCCGGATGATCGGTACGTCGGGCGAGATCCCCGGGATCCTCGCAGTTGATAAACGAACATTCGATGCCGCATTTTTCACGCAAGATCCACTCGGTAACCCCCGGCTGGTTTTTCTTCGCGATGGCCTCGAGCAAGGGCAGGATGGTGTCGTCGCGGAGGTCTTCAATATCGTAGAGCTCTCGAATGGACAGGGTTACCGCGCGACAAAAGGCGCTGTGCTTCACCAGCGGCCAATAATTTCGGATTAGGGTCCACTGCTCTTCACCGGACATCCCATGGTTGAAAAAGGTCCCTCCGGGCATGTCCGGCAAACCCGCGGAAACGACATCGCTGAAGGTGTAATAAAGAAAAAACCGAGTGAGATTATTGGGGCCTTCGAGCCGCACGCGCTCCTCATCCAGGTGCTCGTGACTATCCACGATTTGGATCTGCTCGACGTGGTCATGGATTTCTGGATCTTGGGCTTGTGGGTCGAGCCAGAAGTTTCGATTACGAGAACGGGGCATCGCGAGCACCTCCGGAGCCTTAAAGTCTCCTCCGCATGGGTCGCCCAGGTCAATCCGATGGGCGAACTCGATGCAAACGACCCGGTTTTGATAGTCTGACCGGGTTGCGCTAGAAGCTCAACGTGCTGGACGCGTTTCAGGACTTGCTGGCGGAGCTCGCAACGCGCCGCGCGCTTCGGGCAGAGTTCAGGCGCGATCCCGCGAGCGTGCTCTCGTCACGGGATCTCGATGCCAGGGAACGGACAGCTCTGGCGGCGCTGCCCGCGGCAGCCCTGGAACGGTACGCGGCGTCGCTGGTTGCCAAGCGCTGGACCGACGTGCGGCGCATCGTGCCCTCGACGCTCCGGGTGTACCCGCGCTTTAGAGAGCGGTACCGCGCCTGGGCCTTGGAGCATCCCGCTCCGCTAACTGACAGCGTGTTACCCCCAGGACCCAAAGAGGCATTGCGCGCGCTCGACCCACTCCGCTCCGAGATATTGCGCGATCCTTCGCTGGCTCCCTATACCGCAGACTTATTGGCTTACGAAGTGCTTGCAGCCTGCGCGCGCTCGGACGGCGTGCTGCGGACGATGTCGAGCTTGTATCCCATGCATGAAATCGTGCGAGAGCTCCGAGGTCCCTGCATTCCGATCGATCCAGAGCCAAAAAAGACGCTGATTCGCTTTTCTCGAACCGGCGCGCGCTGGAAGGCGGTATGAACCGAGCCTTCCTCGGTGCCGGCATCAGCTGCCGTCCGCGCTACACGGCTGCCCTGATCCGAGCCGCAGATGACCCGCTGCGGGAAAGCGAAAGACCGAGCGTGCTCGAGATCATCCCGGATCATTTCGCAACCCGGCTCGATACGCTGAGCCAGCTCTCAGCGCATTATCCAACGGTGTTTCATGATGTCGGGCTTTCGATCGGGACGCTTAGCGGCACCGAAGAGACACGCAAAGTCAACCGGGCGCGCATGGACCGCGTGAAGAAGTTGATGGATTGCGCTCGACCGCTGCTCTTCACCGAGCACCTGGCCATGACCCACTCTCCGAGCGGAATCGACCTCGGCCATCTGGCTCCGATATGGTACACGAACCGCATGCTCGAGCGAACTAGTGACCACGTGCGCGCCTGGCAGGATGCTTTTGGAGTCCCGATTGCGCTCGAAAATATCGCCGCACCGTTCACGTTGCCGGAGGCGGACCTGACGGAACCCGAGTTTTTTACCCAGCTGGTGGAGCGGACCGGGTGCGGGCTGCTGCTCGACGTCAGCAATCAGTTGGTCAATGCCCGCAATCAGGGCGTCGACCCCGCGGAGTCGCTGAATGGGTACCCGTTATCGGCGGTATGGGGTGTGCATTTGGCCGGGGGATATAAAAATCGTGGGGTGTGGGTGGACTCCCATGATCGAGAGGTGGAGGAGGCAAGCTTCGCGCTGCTGCTTCAAGTCTCGAAACGCGCACGCGACCTTCTGACAGTGATCATCGAACGCGATGAGCAGCTTCCCGAATTGCACCAATTGGTTGCGGAGGCTCGCAAGGCGGAGCAAGTAGTGCGTTCATGAGCACCGATCTCGAGAAAATTGCCGACCAGCTCCGCAGCGAGCGCTTGTTCGACAGCGGCCGGCTCAAGCCGGGCGGCCGCCGCGAGCTGGTCCAAGTGATGCAGCGGTGGGAACACGAACGAGGCCAGCGCGCGTTCGTCGTGGTGCTGCCCCGGGATGAAAGTTTGGAGCCGGCACGAGCCTTGTGGGAAAAACTCGGGCTCGATCCGACGCGCGACCTGCTCCTAATTGCCAACGGGGAACGCTGGGAGGCCAGGGGTTGGGGGCTTTCTCCGGGTCGAGTTCACCAGGCGCTGGTGCGAGCTGCCCCCGCGCTCGAGCGGTATTTCGCTCGGGGTCTCGTGGTTGCTTTGGACGAGCTCGCCGCGCTCAGCGTGGCGTCGCGGGCAGCAAAGCAGGTGGTGCGGGCGCCGGAAGCGCGAAGCGGCATTTCACGGAGCACACGGGAGGCGGAGGAGAGCAGCTCCAGCGGGAGCATTGTGGCCTGGGGTGTGGCAGGCGTGGTGACCGCGGGCTTAGTGGGCTTCGTCATCGCGCGCCGCAATCGGCGCGCCAAAGAGCGGCGTGCCGAATTCGACGCGGTGCGCGCTTCGGCGGAGCGGGCTTTCGCTGACCTGATCCTTTCCAGCGAAGAGCTTTCCGGCGAAGCCGGCCGCGAGCTCCAGCTCAAAGGCGGCGAAGTGAGAAGGCGCCTCGACGATTTGATCGCCGAAGCGGAAGGCAATCCGAGCCGGATGAACGACCCGGTCTTGCTCGGTAAAATTCGTCACATCGAAAGTGAGTTGGCGGCCCTGCGTTCCACGGGGCTGCAGAAAGCTGCTGCATCATGCTCAAATCCACCATCCACGTCGACCTCCCCAGCGCCGAAACCCAGCGCAGAATGGGACCCATCCAATGGATCCGATCTGCTTTCGGAGCCAAGCTCGATCTCCGTAGCGGTGAAGAAGAACTGACGGTCGGCGCCGTTTCCCTGGTCTTGGCGCTCATCGAGGGATTTTCGAATGCGGGTGTCACCAACGCTATTTCGTTCATCGTCGACAAAAAGGTGGTGTACCTCGATACCAACGAGGTCGACCAGGACCTGCCATTGGTGGCAAAGGCCGCGCAGGAGTCGGGAGTTCTGGAGCGCAGATACAAGGAGATGCACCTGGCGCTCGCGCATCGAGACACGGGGCTGCACAGCATCATCGACGTCCGGATCCAGAACCGCGTGCTGTTGGGAGAAGAGGAGATGAAGGTTGTTTTTTCGTCCCGCGTCGAGTCGCTCCGCATCCAACCCGGCGAAACCGCCGAGGCCTACGCCACCCGAGTGCGGGCCTTTGCCGCGGATTCGCAGGCGATCGAAACCCACCGGCTCACGCTGGACTCGCTCACCGAAAGAATCGCGGAGTCGCTTCGAAAGACGCTGGTCGGAGCGACGGTACGAACCGAGCCCGCAATCGTGGAAATCATCCGCCCCGACGCGCGGCAGATCGCCAAATTTCGTGAGCTCGGCTTCGGCGACGGCGTACAGGACCCGTCCTATCGCCCGGTGCCCACCATGCAGCGACAGGGCGCGTATGCAGATCCGTATTACTACTATTATTACGATCCATATTATGATTTCATGAGCTACGTCTTGGTGGGCTCCATGATGAGCAGCATGATGTGGCACAGCTCGCCCGTGTACGTGGTGGATCCCAGTGGCGCCGCGCTTTTCACGGGAGCGGATGCCGCGACTTACGCCGGCGACGGCTGGGCAGGGGCCGATACCGTGAGCTTCACCGACAGCGGCGGTGTCAGCGTGGACCCGTCGATCGCCGACGCGTCCTATTCGGACGCGAGCGTAGCCGACGCAGGGAGCTGGGGCGGCGATGCGGGCAGCGACTGGGGCTCTGCCGACACCGGCTTCGATTCCGGCGGCGGAGATAGCGGTAGCTCGTCTTGCGCGAGTTCAGGTGGCTCGTCGTGTGGCTCATCCTGCGGCGGCTCGTCGTGCGGGAGCTCTTGTGGCTCATCGTGTGGGAGCTAAGAGTGGGAGTCATGATTCTGTTACCCAAGAAGCCCCGTGACCGGCCTCGATTCTGCCCAAACGTCGTCCCAACTCAGCGTGCGTCGGGACCAGCGAACCGCTCATTTTTGGCGGCAGAAAAGCCGGCATTTACGTGGCTTGACTATAGTCATGACTGTGGTCATAATAGACCCGTGGAAACAGTCTCTAAGAGCGCGCTCAAAGCGCGGATGCTCGAATACTTCCGCCGTGTCGAGGAAACCGGCACGGAGCTGATCGTAACCGACAATAACCAGCCGGTCCTTCGCATCGTCCCGATTCGCAACCGGGTGCCCGCCTCGGACATGTTTGCCGATGTCCGCGGACAAGTTATTTACCATGAAGATGTCCTGACGCCGACCACCGACGAATGGACGGAGTCGTGATCGTGCTCGACACCCACGCCCTACTGTGGTGGGCGCTCGACCCTGAGAAGTTGTCCAGCGCCGCCGCGACCATCGTCGACGAAATGGAGCGCTCGGGAGGTTTCGCTAGCTCCATTTCCATTTGGGAGCTTGGCATCAAGGCAAAGCGAAAGAAGATCGAGTTGCCCCTGAGCATCGACGAGCTCTCCAGGCGCATCGAGCGCGGAGGAGTCGTGGAGCTGCTGCCGGTGGATACCACCACGTGTCTTCGCAGTTTGGCTTTGCCGTGGGAGCACCAGGACCCCGCCGACCGAGTTATCATTGCGACCGCGCTCATCAAGGGCGTCTCGCTTTTGACCAAGGATGAAAGAATGCATGCATTTACCGGCGTGAAGTGCGTCTGGTGAGTCGCTTTGAAAGTCCGCAGCACTAGAGCAACACAGAGCCCCACAAGCCCAACCCAACGCCAAGCCCCTCGATGCCCGCTACCGTTTTTCCGGAATCAGTCAAACGGGCACCGTGGAGCACCGGATTCAATGAGCCTCTGACGCCAACCCGCATCCGCTCTCCCAAACGCGCGTGTATCCGCGTCGAGAGCTCCAAGGTCCAAATACCCCGAGGCTTCGTAAATCCCTGGTGCGGGGACCTCGGCTCTCCCTGAAACAGCGCTGCGCCCAAACGTGTACCCGCGGTGAAATCCACGCCGTACTTGTCTCCTACCAAAAGCGGGCGAAACACCGCTTTTAGCCCGAGCCACACGGTGTATCCCCCTACGGTGCCGTGTTCCGCCTTGACCGGCACCATGCTGGTGAGGCCGAGCGAAGCTTCCGGTGCAAAGTGTTGGGTAAGCCAGTGAGCGTATCCGGCGCTGGCGCCAATCAGCAGGGCCTTTTCGACGTAGCTGGCTGGGTAGTATTCGAAGGCGGGTAGCTCGACAGCGACTTCGTTTTTTAGAGTGGGTGACGGCGGGTGAACATTCGGCGACGGGCGCTGGACGCGGAGAGCGCCGCGTGACAGCGATCGCCGAACCACCGTCTTCACCGTTTCCGGCGCAGAAGCGGCGCGCGCAGCTGCTGTGTCCAGCGCCAGCTCCGCCCAGCTGG
This sequence comes from Polyangiaceae bacterium, assembly GCA_036505155.1. Taxonomy (GTDB): domain Bacteria; phylum Myxococcota_A; class Polyangia; order Polyangiales; family Polyangiaceae; genus DASXTY01. Next base: position 6,108 of record DASXTY010000178.1, read on the forward strand.
CGCGAAGGAGCTCCTCGGTCGCCACGGCCACAGCAAAGCTCTGGTCCTGAAGTGGGACTTCTTTCAGGTCGATCTCCCGGATGACGCGCTTTTTGGTGACGGCGTCGGCTACGTCAATGGTCACGCTCACCAAGCCTTGCGCCACCGAAAGTCGAATAGAGGCCACCGGCGCGGTGAGCTCCGCGGCGCCCGCGGGGAGCACTGCGATGTTTGCCCGTGCCAGGCCCGCGCGAAGGCCGCTCGTGACTCTTGTTACAAATTCTGGATCGTCGCTCACGACCTGGAGGCTGACCCAAGTCTTACCCTGTTCGGCGCGTAGCTCCTGCGCCCAACACACGATCCAGCACGCAACCAGTAACCACAGCGCGGCACGCATCGACCGAAGGGCCCCGGCCTTGCCGTCGCCCGGCCCACTCTATCGCGTTCCGCAAATGGAAGTCATGAAACGGACGTGAGCGCCACTCGGATAGCTCGCGAGGTAACGATCCCGCAAGCGTTCGCAATCCGCCGTGCGCCCGACAAATGCGTAGGCCTCCGCCAGCCGGGCCAGCGCGTGCTCGTAGTAGGTAGTACCCGGGCCGAGCTCCACGGCGCGCTCCAGGGGAGAAAGCGCGCGAGCCGGTTCTTTGAAAGCGTCCATGCGCACCCGAGCCAGCTCGAAAGCCGCGTACCCGGTTCGCGCGTCGCGTGGGAATTGCTGGAGCAGTTCCTCGTACGCGCGCGCTTCGGCGGTCGAGTCGCCGCGCTCGCGGGCGCTGGTCGCATCCTTCCACAAGCTTGCGGCATCGATCGGGGCGGGTTCGGCGGATCCACGCGGGCGTGCCGCCGCGCTCGTGTCCGCGGTAGGAGCTGCGACCGGCGCCGGCGCCGCGTTTTGACCGACTTCTTTGCCGACCTGTGGTGGGGATTCCACTTGCCACCCAATCGACCAGCGCTCACCTGTCCCAAGCCGACGTGGCGGCAAGCCTCTTGCTCCCACCTGCACCGCACCCCTGGATACCGTTACTTGAACGCGATCTTCGCGATCGCCCTGGTGGCGCTCCACGACAAACCGCGTGCCCACCACTTTCACTTCCGCGTCTCCCGCTCGCACCAAAAAGATTCGACCGTGGCGTGAGACGACGTCGAACTCGCCGTGCCCTCGCTTCAAGAGCAAACAAATATCCTCCGCGACTGCATTACAGACTTCCAGCCGCGAGCCTTGGGTCAAGAGCACCGAGGAGCCATCTCGGAGCTGGAAGGATTGGGGATGCTCCCGTGCCTCGAAAACCGCGCCTTCCCACCAGGAGTTTTTGGAGCCGCGCTGCGAATTGACCGCGATGCCAAGGATGATGGCGGCGACCAGCGCCGCCGTGGCGCCCGCCAGCAACCAACGTTGGCGACGCGTGCGATCTCGAAGCTTGCCACGGATGTGTGACCACTGTCGCTCGAGTTCGGGCTCCTCTAGACGGTGCCCCAGAAACTCGGAGAGTTGGTGCTGGTTCACGGGTGTCCTCCAAGGGTCTGATGCTCTGACAGCAAAAGCTCCGCTTTTTTAAGGCGACGTTTGACGGCTCCCTGGCTGACGCCGGTCTGTTCTGCGATTTCGGTAATGGTCAGGGCCTCCACTTTTCTCAGTAGGAAAGCGACCTTCACGTCGACCGGAAACTCTTGGATCTGCCGGTAAATGCGGCGTAGTTCCCAGACGATTTCCGGAGACGCGGTGGGAGAGACCATATTGTCGAGATCAACGGGTGCCTCGCCGGCGAGCCCCAGGCGCCGCAACAAACGGCGGCGGCGCAAGCGCCGGACCGCGGTGCGCAGCGCAATGCCCCGGAGCCAGTTGGGAAAAGCGTTGGGCTCCCTGAGCCTCCGAATGCTGACCAGCGCCTGGACGAAGACATCCTGTACCAAATCTTCGGCCTCCGAAGAGGCACCGGTGAGCAAGCACGCCAGCCGGTCAATCGCATGCGCGTGGCGCTGGAACAGTTCTTCCTGTGCCCACTCGTGTCCCTGTTGCGCCGCGCGCACCAACACTGCGTCGGTGGGCGTCGGCCCTGCGCGGTGATGGGTGCTGGGCCTCCGGATCGGAAGGACGGTGGCCATTCACTGGCGCTCCCAGATGCGCACCCAGTCAGCCTCGAGCTGGGAAGGCAGCGTGCTGTCGTCGATGTCGCCGCCGTGACCGCCGAGCTTGTGCTCGAGCCGGATGTACATAGGAAGGCTGTAAATGAATTCCTTTAGAGAGAACTGACCGGTCTTCTTTCCGTCAACGTAGTAACCTATGCAGTCCGGATTCCAGTCCACGGCATAAATGTGCCAGTCGGTGATGTCGATGCCCGCCACCCCGGTAGACCACTCGGTATGGCCCGGCCATCCGGGCGGACAGGTCGCGGCCTCGCAGCCATAGTGATAGTGCTGGCCCATGGTGGTTGACGCGTTGCCGGTGGATTCGCCGATGTTTATTTCAGGCGGCCAGGTGTTGTCATCCGGTATCATCCAAAAGTTCGGCCAGTCCCCGGTCTTCCCGGGATACTTTAGCCGCGCTTCGATGAAGCCGTACGTGGGGGTGATAGTCGGCGGTTGCAGGCGATTCCCGCTAGTAGTGAGGATCGCAGAGGTGTAGTCATATCCCGGTCCTCCCATTGCCGGAGTCTCCGGCCCCAACATAAGAGGATCGTAAAAGTATTCCTTCTTTGCGGTAAGCTTTACGGTCCCGTCGGAAACCACGATGTTGCGCGTTAAGTGCACGCTGGCGATATCCACACGCTCGCACCAGACATCCGGCGATGGCGCCCAGCCAAGCGGTTCTTGCAGATCACGGAGGCAGGTCGCCCACTTACTGGCATCCACCGCGGTGCCGTTGAAGTCATCGCCCAAAACCAGCTTCCAATTGCCCGATAGCCCTACCGGACCCGTCGCAGCGGCCGAATCGGTGGCAAAATCGGTCGGCGTCATGGTGCCGACCTTGTAACTCACCGGTGTTTCGCAGTCGGCCAGTCTCGTTTCGCTGGTGCCGGCCTGGTTCTCCTTGGGCCCAGAACATGCGAACAAGCCGAGCAGCAGCCCCACTCTGGGAAAGATGCTAGAGGCTTGCCACATTGCGAGGACTATCTTCAAGGTGTCCTACTCATAAAGGCGACATCGTCGACCCAGAGGTCGATGTTGGTTGAGGGACTGGTCTCGGTATCGATGAAGAAAATGGCGTATCTTACGCTACTTCCCGTGTACCCGGTATGCCCCTGGTCGTCAGTTACGGAGCCCCAGCGGACATCGTAACGCGTCCACTCTTCGGTGAGCGAGAAGGTGCACTCACGGCTCGGTCCGGTGTCCAGGCCTTTTTCGTCACCCAGGATGAAGTGGCCATCTTCGCCTTCGCCTTTCAGCCAGAAGGACAAGCCGGCGTATTGGGAGGCATCGTATCCCTGAAAATCCCATCCGGTGTCGGCGCCCCAACCCCAGGTCGGCTCACCCGGGGGAGGTGCTTTGTAAGCGAAATGCAAGGCTTGAGGGCTGTCATGACCGGGAGCCGCGAGCTCCCATACAAACTGCGTCCAGTGGTCGGGGTGCACATACGCGGTGCCAGCTACGGTGCCGCTCTGGAACACAATGAGGTCGTCCATGGGGGCGAGAATCATGGCGGAATCCTCGAAGCTGAAGATCTGGAGACCCTGAGCGATTCCGGTGCCGGAGGACTTTGGGCATGGCGGGATGCCGCGGTTCTTGGCTTCGCCGCACGCGCTCAACCAGAGACAAAGGAACCCGCAGCTTGCGACAGTTTTCAGGAGTTCGATAGTTGAGACGGGCTTCA
>DASXTY010000179.1:0-4778 GCA_036505155.1 Polyangiaceae bacterium
ATCCCACCGCTCTACGGTGACATGACCACCACCGAATTTCTGAAATGGGTGGCGAGGCTGCGGGGTCTTCCGGCGGGCGAGGTGGAGCGTCGTACCGACGAAGTCATCGAGCTTACTGAAATCGGCAGCGAGAGGCATCGCATGATTTCAACGCTGTCCCATGGCTTTCGGCAGCGAGTTGGAATTGCGCAGGCCATTGTGCACCGACCGAAAGTTGTGGTTTTGGACGAACCGATCTCGGGCCTTGACCCCAAACAAATCGTGGAGATGCGGAGTCTGGTGCGGAACCTTGGCGGTGAGCACACCGTCGTGGTGTCCAGTCACATCCTCAATGAAATCAGTGAGACCTGCGATCGAATCCTGGTAATTCGTGACGGTGAAATCGCAGCAGCGGGCACCGAACGCGACTTATTTTCGCAGGTGGGCCAGGCGTCACGCGTCGACGTCACGGTGCGCGTGCCGAGCGCGACCGAAGAGGCCGCCGGCAACCGGCTGAGGGAACTGATTTCAGCGCTTTCGGGGGTCACTGGAGTCGAGCTCATCGATACCTCGGAACGCGGCCCAGGAGTGGTGAGCGCGCGCGTCACGGCAGCGCAAGACGTGCGATCGGAGCTATGTCGCAGCTTGGTGCGAGCGGAAATCGATCTTCTGGGGATGGCGCGCAGCGAACACGAGCTGGAGAGCGTATTTCTGCAACTGTCGGGAGCCACTCCGTTCAGGCCCTCGCGGGCCAAACTGCGCCAAAATGGCCAACCTCCGGCCAGCCAAGGCGGGGAAGGGGATGGTTCGTCGGCGGTGGCAACTGGAACCGACTCGGATTCAACAGAACCGGAGGAGACCTCGTGAAAACGCTGCTCATCGCGCGCCGCGAGCTCTTTGCGTATTTGCGCTCGCCGCTCGGCTCCATCATCATTGCGGGCGCGCTCCTCATCGACGGGGTGTTATTTTATCAATACGCGCTCACCGAGAAACAGCTTTCGGTCGAGGTGCTGCAGCAGTTTTTCTACTTTGCCAGCGGCACCACGATGACCGCCGGTATCTTGCTTTCGATGCGGCTTCTAGCCGAAGAGCGACAGACCGGGACCCTCACCGTTCTCAACACCGCGCCCATCAGCGATCGGCAAATCGTTTTGGGCAAATTCCTTTCGGCATTCGGAGTGATCGCGGTGATGACGCTGCTCACCGCATACATGCCGTTTTTGATTTTCGTCAATGGCAAGGTGAGCGTGGGCCACATCCTGGTTGGTTACATCGGGATCTTGTTGCTCGGGTCGGCTTCGCTTTCCATTGGGCTGTTCGCGTCGGCGCTCACCCGCTCACAAGTGATTGCCGCCATAGTTGGTACGGCCATCCTGGTGGGAATGATTCTGCAGTGGATGTTGGCGCGGGCGGTAGACCCGCCTCTCAACGATTTTCTGTCGGCGCTTGCGATACACCACGAGAACTTCAGGCCCTTCATGCTGGGCGTGCTGCAGCTGGACGCGGTCGTCTATTACCTTGCGGTCACCTACTTTTTTCTGCTGGCCGCCACCAAGATCCTGGAGGCGCGCAGATGGCGGTAAAAGAGCCGGCTCAAGAAGGCGCCCCGCGCGAGCCGGCGCCCCCGGCAAGGCCCGCCCGTCCGCCGCCTCTTTGGGTGGTTCCCCTTTACCTGGTCGGACTAGTTCTGCTGTTCGCCGGGCAGCGTGTTTTGAGTACCTTTGAGGTCGCATCCGCTGCGTTATCGGCTTTGGGAGTACTGGCGGTGGCGGCCGCAACGCTGACCCGATTTTCGCCCCGGCTCCGAGCCGGAGGCGAACGGCGCGAGATAGAAAACCTGCTCGCCGGAGCTTCGCTGCTCGGCGTCGTCGGGTTGCTGGTTTATTTCCTCACTACCGAGACCGGCGGTCGTTGGATTGGCCTGTCGCACGCAGAGTTCGAGACCCGACAGCGCCTGGAGAAACTGCTCACCGTGGTGTGGGTCGGGATGTTGGGGATGGCTACCGTCCCCATGGTGTTTGCCGAAGCGGCGCTATTTCCCATGCGCTACGCGGAACGGCCAGAGAGCCGTCGGGTGCGCGCCGCTGCACTGAGCGGTCTCACGCTGGCGCTGGCGGCCGTCTATTTGAGCCTGCTCGTATTCGCCGCGGGCGGCGCCCAGCTGAAAGTGGACTACTCGTATTTCAAGACCTCGCGACCCAGCGAAGCCACCCGCCGTATCGCGGCAAGCTTTAGAGAGCCCGTTAGGATTGTCGCGTTTTTCCCCGACGTCAACGAGGTAAGAAACGAAGTGGCGCGGTACCTTTCGGAGCTCAGCAAAGGGCTTCCCAACATCAAGGTCGAGATCCAGGACCGCCTGCTCGCGCCCAAATTGGCCCAGGAAATGTTTGCTTCCCAGGATGGCGTGATCGCTCTGATTCGAGGGGAGAGCAAAGAACGGCTGGTGGTGGGAGCAACTTTGGACGAAGCCAAGCCTCGACTCAAGAGCCTGGACAAGGATTTTCAGGAGCACCTCATGAAGATGGTGCGATCGCAGCGCATCGCATATTTCACGGTCGGGCACGGCGAGATCAACGACGGTCCACGTTCGACGCGAATGCAGGTTCGAACCGCGGATATCGTCAAAGTGCTCTTGCGCAAACAGAACTACCAGGTCAACGAGCTCGGTCTGGCGCAGGGCTTGGCTGGCGACGTGCCGGAAAACGCGGATGTTGTGTTCGTGCTGGGCCCTTCGGAGCCGTTCGCCCCCGAAGAGCTCAAGGCGCTGCAGCGCTACGCCGCGCGGGGCGGTCGCCTATTTCTTGCCCTGGACCCGGATGCGCCATCCCGGGAGCAGATGGACGTTGTGACCGGCGCGGGCTCCGGCGCCGCTCCTCTTGCCAACGCTATGGCAGCGAGTTCCGCAAAACCAAGCGCCGCGCCCGCAGCCAAGGCGGTTCTATCGGCCGCCGCTCGCGAGAACAAGTCCCCAGTAGCAGTGCCGCTTGGCGCGCCCGAAATTGTGTCTTCGGGCTCCAATGAGCTGGCCAAACTAGTTGGGTTGAAATTTTCGCCGGTGACTCTGGCCAACGAAGAGCGCCACGTGCGGCACGCTTTCAACGACTCGGACCGGACCTTGCTCTACTCCACCACCTTCTCGTCGCACGCTTCGGTTTCCACGGTGAGCCGCCACTCGCCGCGCGCAGCGGTGGTCCTGGCCGGCGCGGGCAGCCTGGAATCGGCACCCGGATCGTCAGCCAAGGTGGACTTCGCAATGAAGTCGATGAGCGGAACCTTTGCCGACAACAATCGCAATTATCGGCTCGACGCCGACGCCGAGAAGGTCAGCGTGTTCAATCTAGCGGCGGCGGTCACCATGCCCATTTCTGGCGGCAAGCCCGCCCCCAAGCCGGAGGGCTCGCCCAAGCCGGGCGACAAGAAGCAAGCGGCCAAGCCAAAAGAGCCGATGGCCCCTGAAATGAGGGCCTTCGTTACTTCCGATTCGGATGGGTTCAGCGACCTCATCATGGGGAGCTGGATCACCAACCAAGTGTTCTTCGTGGATGCAGTGCGCTGGTTGGGGGAAGAAGAAAGCTTTACCGGCGCTGTGAACACCGAGGAAGACGTGCGCATTGAACACACCAAGCAAGCAGATTTGCTTTGGTTCTACACCACCATCTACGGTGCGCCGGCACTGGTCTTGGGCCTGGGAATCATGCTGAGTCGTCGCGCTCGGCGTGACGTAGGAGGCAAACGGTGAGGCGGTTCAAGGGACCCGTGCTGCACGGCGCTGCGGTGGTGGTGGCAGGCGCGCTCGCGTATTCGACTTGGCACAAGAAGGAAGAGCCGGTCAAACAGCAGACCTACGAGGTGGAAGTGTGGCGCGGATCTCCCGACAATGTAAGCCGGATCAGTTTCGATTCTCCAGGTCGCAAGGTGCTTCTGGAAGCTCGCAAAGACGAGACCGGGCGTTTTTTCGTGGGCACCGTGGATCGAGAAGCCAGCCCGCCTCCGAAGGGCCCGCCGGGAGCTCGCCTCAAAAGTGAGCCCGAGCCGACGGGCGTATCAAAGCGCGAAACTGTGCGTTTCGTCGCGGTATCGGAAGCTCAAAAGCTTGCGGAAAGCGTAGCTCCGCTCAAAGCGTTGCGCCGAATTGGACGTGTGGACAATAAGCGCGCTTCCGAATTCGGTCTGGATAAGCCGGAGGGGACCATGAAGATCCAGATCGGGGACAACCAGCACGTGCTGGTGATTGGGTCGGCCGCTCCGGGCGGGGGCGACCGGTACGCCAAAGAAATGGGAACCGGCGAAACCTACGCCATATCCACCGAGGTCGCGAATCGAGTGATGTACGCCGAAACGCGCCTTTTGGAACGCAACTTGCACGGATGGGAAAACGACCGCGTAAAGCGAGTGGAGGTTGCGCGCGGGCAAAAGAAACGAGAGCTCGTGCCGGTGGAAGGAAAGCTTGGCGGTTGGGGCGACGCATCGACACCGACAAAGTTGGATGAGACCGCAGGAAACTGGATGAGCAAGTTGGGGCGGGTTCACGTAGCCGACTACACCGAGGCACCGCCAGGGGGGCTCGGGCCCGCCGATCTAGTAGTGCGCGTGGACTACTTTGAAAAGTCGCGATCCAAATCCATAGGCTTCGTGGAGATTTTCCGAAAGGGCACTGACAAGGAACGGGAGTACTACGGTCGCACCGAGCACACGCGTTGGCCGTTCAAGGTACTAAAGAGCGTCGGCGAGCAGATCGACCAGGATCTGCCGTCGGTAGTGCGCTGATCATTAGTGGCGCTTTCCCCCCCCCCCCCGGG
>DASXTY010000180.1:0-2205 GCA_036505155.1 Polyangiaceae bacterium
GGAGTCGGGCCTGAGCGGGAGCTCTCTTTCACGGTGCGAAGGTCGCGCTGTTGCCGCCGCCGTGTCAATTCGGAGACACGCCCTTCAGCGCGAGCTGGGGTGGGGGGCCGAGTCGGCTGGCTTTGGGTGCCATCTGCTCCCAGGTGGCAGCCAGCGAAAACAGCCGCTCCTCGCAGAACGCCGGGGCCATCAGCTGTAGACCCACCGGCAGCGAGGGCTCAGCCCCGACTGCCTCGGTTGGGCGACACGGCACGGAAAGCGCGCAGACACCGGCCAGGCTGGTGGGCAATGTGAACACGTCTGCTAGGTACATCGACAACGGGTCATCGGTCTTTTCGCCGAGTCGGAAAGCGGGAGTGGGACTGGTCGGCGCGATGAGGACGTCCACTTGCCCAAACACGGAATCGAAGTCTCGCTTTACCAGGGTGCGCACCTTTTGCGCCTTCTTGTAATACGCCTCGTAGTAGCCGGCGCTCAAAACGTAGGTTCCGAGTAAAATCCGCCGTTTCACTTCCGGGCCAAACCCGGCGTCGCGCGTGGCGCCATACATAGCGGTGACGCCTCCAGCGTGCGGCTCGTCGCGCAGCCCGAAGCGCACTCCGTCGTATCGCGCGAGGTTACTGGCAGCCTCGGCGGTTGCCAAGATGTAATACGTAGCAACTCCGTAACGCGTATGCGGCATGCTCACTGACTGTATGTGGCACCCGCGATCCGTCAAAAGGTCGATCGCCTCGCGCACGTTTCGTTCCACTTCCGGGTTCAGACCTTCCTGGAAATATTCTTCTGGAACTCCAATCCGAAGGCCGGCTACATCTCGGCCGCAAGCATCGACGTATTTTCCGACCGGGGCGGTCGAGCTCGTAGAGTCGAGCGGATCGTGGCCGGCGATCACCTCCAAGACTTGCGCGGCGCTTCGGGTGTCGTAGGTGAGCGGTCCCACCTGGTCCAGGCTCGAAGCGAAAGCAATCAAGCCGTAGCGCGACACCCGACCATAGGTGGGCTTGACTCCGACCACGCCACAGAGCGCTGCCGGCTGTCGGATGGAGCCACCGGTGTCGCTCCCAATTGCGCCCGGAACCAGCCCAGCGGCCACGGCAGCGGCGCTTCCGCCGCTCGATCCGCCAGCGACGCGCGTCCGATCCCAAGGGTTTAACACCGGCCCAAAAGCGCTGTTTTCATTGGACGAACCCATTGCAAACTCGTCCAGGTTGGTTTTTCCAACGATCAAGGCATCGGCCCTGCGCAGGCGCTCCACGGCGGTGGCATCGTATGGCGGCCGCCAACCCGCTCCGGTGGCGCTGCGGGTCAGGATTTTGGAACCCGCAGTGGTAGGTGCATCCCTAGTACACAAGGCGTCTTTGATTGCAATGGGCGCGCCGGCGAGCGGCCCCATGGGCTCGCCGCGGGCTCGCCGCGCATCGATGCGTGCGGCGGTCTCTAGCACCTGCGCTTCCGACACGTGCAAGAACGCGTTGAGGGGAGCTGCTCGCTTTATGGCCTGCAGACATTCCTGCGCAACGTCTAGGGCGACGAGGTCCCCGCTCCTAACGCGTCGGGCGATTTCGAGGACACTGAGCTCGAGCGCGCTCATCGCTCTTCCACGAAAGCCGGCACTGCAAAAGCGCCGTCGAAGCTCCGGGGCGCCTCGGCGAGCGCCTGCTCGGTGCTGAGCCCCGGGTGCGGCTGATCGACTCGAAGCGGGGTGCGCTCCACCGCGACCCAGTTGGTCGGCGGTACGTCTTTGGTGTCGAGCTCGTCGAGCAAAGCGACGTAGCCAACGATCTTGCCCAGATCCAAAATCATTTTTTGGATTTGCTCCTCGCTCAGCTCCAAGCGGGCGAGCCGAGCGACGTGCTGTACGTCCTTGCGATCGATGGCCATGGAAAACCGCGGGCAGTCTAATACAGGGGGAAAGGGGAGCCCTTACTTTTCCACCTGTTTTCCACAGGCAGCAAAACGCCGCAGAAACCGCACAAATTCCGTCTCTCCGCAGGAAACTCCCGGCGCCTCGGGGCCGAAGCATCCGCTGCCCGATGTTGGCCTCGACGCTGGAGCCCACGACGGATATTCTGCCCCGCCCGGGTTCCGAGCAGCGGCGCTCAGCGCCGCTTTCGGCGCGACGGCGGTTGAGTAACGGGATCATGGAAGCGAGGCAACGAGAGTTTGAAGATGGCGTGCTGATTGCCGGCACGCGCTTTCGGGTCA
>DASXTY010000181.1:0-2070 GCA_036505155.1 Polyangiaceae bacterium
GGCGAAGCTCGGTTTGTGCGGGCGCACTGTCAACCGTGCCCGACAAGCGCAGCTTGCCCTTGTCCATCAACTGAAATTGAAGCGAGCCTATGCTGATAGTACGCGCGGAAAAAGGGTCCATCCAAATCTCCAGGGACGTGCGCTGTGACGACGCTCGACCTTGCCACGCCGCGTGGGGGGGGGTCTCATAGCCTTGGGCCGTAAAAAGGAAGCCGGCACGATCTTCTAAGATATCGCAATTTTAGCCGGAAGTCTTCAACCATTTTTCCCCATGCCAATCGGCGTGGCTTTTCCGCTCTATTATATTGATGTGCTCGCGGCCGGCTCGAGCCGCCCAGCACGACACCAACACACGGCTCGGCCGAATCGAGAATACCCTGCGTATTTGGTCCAAGTTGTTACGTCCACACCACTTCGCCCTGCAGCTTGCCGCCGGCTACCGACGGAACGGCTCCCGTCTTCCAATCCGCGAAAAAAACCAGGGGAACTTCGACCTCCGCGTTGAGCGGCACGACTTCCAGCTTCTGTTCGACGCGGTCGATGCGCGCCCCCGCGAGCGCCTCGAAGTAGCCGAACACCACCACCCCGCGCGGATAAAAGCACAGGTTATTGCCGTGGAACGTCTCGAAGAACAGATTCGGACCCTGGGTATTGGTGAGCACCTGAAAATCCCAATACCGGCTGCTCAAGTTCGTGAGGTCGACGCCGCGATAAAAAGCCGCCATGTCGCGGAGCATGTTCATGGACATCCAGCCAATGCGGTTGGCGTAAGCGGTCTCCTGCGCGCCCCGCGCTTCGGCGGAAGAGCTCGGGCCATAGTCGCTGTGGCGGCAGCCGTATTGCGTCAGGCAGCGGCGGGTGGCGATTCGAAGGTCGGTGCGCAAGCGCTCCTCGTCGACTGGGGCTCGCATTCCCATCATATCCAGCAAGACTAGTCCGTTGGCGGTGTAGATATGGGCCGCATCCCAGCCCGGAAGGCGCTCTACACCGAGCGGCTTTCCGGTCCAGGCATCGAGCACCCCTTCGGCGCTTGGGTCGACGAGCGTTGCAAAGTGATCGCCGAGCCAGGCCTGGTCCTGCAAAACTCGCGAAATCTTTTCCGCCTGAGCTCGAAAAGCGAAAACTCGTTGGTTTCGCCCCACGCTCTCGAGGAGCTCGGCGCCCACGAGAAAGGCCGTAAGCGCCTTGACCGCGAGGTACACTTGTTCCTTTCCGTATTGCACGGCTGGGGTGGCGTCGTCGATGGTGTTGGCGACACCTTGGTCCGGAACGCCGTTTCCGGTGCTATCGCAGCGAAGGACGAACTCGAGAGCCTTTTCGATGGCTTCCGCGTGTCTACGGGCCCGAGAATCGTCTTTGGTGCGCCTCCAATAAGCCCAGCTCAAAAGCACGTAGTTGGTGTTTTCCTCGACCGGCATGCGATGGTCGTAACAGGTCCGGTTGCACGCGTGGAGCTGACCCATATCGTGCTCGAACACCAGAGTCCCTTGACCTCGCTCGCCGATCACCGCTTCACCCCCAACGGTAAAACCGGGCCACTCATCTAGCTCGAGCCCCAAAAGCTCGGGCCACACCGAAAGGTAAAATGGCGCTTGCGTATATTCGACGTCGACCGTCGAGTGGTAATAACAGCTGCCCTCCCACACCGTAAACCATTCTTTGCCGGCGGGCTCCGTCCACCAACTGTTGGCAAGCCAGGTGTGCACGGTGAATGCCAGAAGGTGATCGGTCGAGCTCGAGAGGTTGTGCTTGCCGAACACAGCGTCGACTCGCCGCGCGTTTTCCCAGAGGGCTTCTGGATTCTGCTCTGCCCAAGTGATCAACGCATCGATATCAGCGAAGCGCCGCGCGTAACGAAACGGCGCGGGTTCCCCCCTCACCTCCAGAATCGCGGGAGAATGCAGGCACCAGGAGCAGCTAATTTCACCGCGACAGGTTTGCGGGTCCACCGCGCCGACCACTCGCCCGTCGCGCAGAGTTCCGCGGTGCACCACCAGAGCATCACACTGAACGATGTCGGGTAACGCGCCTTCTTTGTCCGGATAGTGCTCAACCCGGGTCGACCAGCAA
>DASXTY010000182.1:0-2157 GCA_036505155.1 Polyangiaceae bacterium
TGCGACCCGGAGCCAAGTCTTGAGTATCCGCATCGGTCGCCTCGGTTGCACCGTCGCCCAGCGCTTGCCCCAGGTCTCGCGGATCGCACATCAAGGCCAAAGTCGACACCGTTTCTAGGGCGGCCGCCAGTCCCCGGAGCCCGTCCACCACGCCGCTCCGCAGCGGGCTCAATTCCGAGACGATGGGTTCCGGCAGGGTGAGCCAAAAGCTCTGCGTGTGCATCTCAATCTGAGGCAGGTGGACGTCCCCGTAACCGGTATTTTCATGGGTGAAAAACTTGATTTTCTTGTACCCGGTGACTTTCTCGATGACCTTGACGTCACCCCAACCACCGCGGGCGCGACCCAGGGAGCCGAGCGCTTGGATTTCGATGACGTCTACGCTTCGATAGGTGAGGGCGGTGGTGAAATAATCCGGCTCCACTTTGCGCACGAACGCTTTGTGATTTTCGTAATCGAGTCGCTCTACCTGGTATTGTTCTGCATCCTGCTGGTAGATAGCCTGCTCATGCAACATGCTGTGGGCGGCGCGCCAGTCGAGCTCGGCAATCGAGCTTCCGGTTTCCACATCCACGATCACAAAGTTATCCCACCCGATGTTGCGCAGCGAAACGTGGCTCGCCGGGAAGGAATCTCCGGACCAATACGCCCGGCCTCCGGCTTGGTGCACCAAGCCGTGGCGCGACAAGTATTCCAGGGCTTCTAGAGTGTTCTGGTGGCTCAGATTCAAATAGCGTTCACCGGGCTGCACGCGAGCCGGTCCGCGGGCGGCACCCGACCCGCGGAGCTCGAACGGCACCTCGAAAGCCGCGCACTTTAGGTGCTGAATCAGGATCTCCACATTATTCGGGTCGATGCGCGCGTGTTCGGCGGCGCTGGACAAGAGGTAATCCGGCTCGCGCGCCAGGTACTGATCGACCGCCGAGCTCGAGCACACCAAGACCGCGATGCTGGTTTTTCCGCGCCGCCCGGCGCGACCAAATCGCTGCCAGGTCCCGGCGATGGAGCCGGGGTAACCGGCGCAGATCACCGCGTCCAGGTCGCCGATGTCGATGCCGAGCTCGAGCGCGTTGGTAGCCACTACGCAAAGGATTTCGCCGGTCCTGAGGCCACGCTCGATGGAACGGCGTGTGTTCGGCAGGTAGCCGCCCCGATACGCCATGATCGCGCCCGGGCCGGTTACGTCGCCGCACTTTGCACGCAGATATTTGAGCATGACTTCTACTGAATTCCGCGACGGACCGAAAACGATGGTGGAGACGCCGGCGCGCACCAGATCGGCGGCGAGCCCCACCGCGTGATGCAAACTGCTTCCGCGGAGGCCAAGCTCCGGGTTTACGATCGGGGGGTTATAGAGAAAAAACTCGCGGCTTGCGCGGGGCGCGCCCGAGTCGTCCACCAGTGCAATGCGCTCAGGCTCAACCCCAATCAAACGCGACATGTGCTCGGCGGGATTTCCAATGGTGGCGGTTGCGCAAAGAAATGTGGGGTCGGCGCCGTGAAAGCGCGCAATGCGGCGCAGACGCGCAACCACGTGCGCCATATGCGAACCGAACACCCCCCGGTAGGTGTGGAGCTCGTCCAAGACAACGTATTTGAGTCCCCGAAACAGACTGGCCCAGCGCGCGTGGTGCGGCATGATGCCCGCGTGCAACATGTCCGGGTTGGTGAGCAGGATGCGACAACGCTCGCGCACCTGACGGCGCGCGTCGCCCGCCGTGTCGCCATCGTAGACGGCGGCCGGAAGCTTCAGGCCCGCGTCCGCCATGAGCTCGAGCAGGTTGGCCTCTTGATCGCGCGACAGCGCCTTGGTCGGATAGACGAGCAGGGCCGTGGAGCTCTCGTCCTGGATCATCGAATCCAGCACCGGCAGGTAAAATGACAGGCTCTTGCCGCTCGCCGTCGGAGTGGCGATGACAACGTGCCGCCCCCCCAAAGCGGCCGAAACCGCTGCCAACTGATGGGTGTAGAGCCGGAGGATCCCCCGGTCAGAAAGGGCCCGCCGAAGGCCTTCTGAAAGCGTGTCCGGCACCGGCGAGTAGCCGGCCGGCGCCGGGGGCAGGGAAGCCTCGGCAGCCAGGCAGGGCCGGATCGTCCCCGAATCGCGCCAAGCGCCCACGACCGCTTCGATTCCAACGGGGCGGGACCAGGGCGCTC
>DASXTY010000183.1:0-2792 GCA_036505155.1 Polyangiaceae bacterium
GCCGGCTTTCATTTGCTCGACAATGGTTGCCATGGTGATGCTCCTGGATCGGTCTCAGCGGAATCCCCCGGCTAATATATTAACTCGGCTTAGGCCGGCCCGAACCGATTTTACCAATGGTCACTGGAGTGAGCCCAAACGCCAAGCTCGCGGCTCCCGCCACTGCCGCCCGGTCCCCGAGCTCGCCCAGCGCGATAGTGAGTCCATCCCGATATGGCGGGGGACAGAGCGCCTCAAACTGCCTCTTTACTCCATCCAACAGCACCGCTCCCGCCTTGGCCATGCCGCCGCACAACACCGCCACTTCAAGGTCCAAGAGCAGGTGCGCATTGGCAATGGCGATGGCCAGGTATTCACAAACTGCTTCGATCAATGCTTGAGATTTTCGGTCCCCACGTTTCGCGCTGGCGTAGACTTGCTCAGCAGCGGACCCCGTCAAGTTGCGAAGGGCCTCTGCGGACGCCAGCGTTTCCAGTGCGATCCATGAACGCCCGCTGGCGCTCGATGGCTCGGGAACCCGCGTTAGACCGAGCTCCGCTCCGTGGCCTCGCGAGCCGCTCCAAAGGCGTCCGTCCAGCATGAGCCCGCTGCCGATGCCGGTGCCGAGAGTGATGGCCACCGCGTTTCGCGCGTGTCGGGCAGCGCCATATCGGGCTTCACCCCAAAGCGCCAGATCGGCATCGTTTCCGATTGCGCACCTTAGGCCCGTCAGCTCTTGCATTCGTTTGAGGATTGGGAAACCCTCTAAACCCGGAAGGTTGCTGGTGCCGGGCAGTATCTCACCGTCCGGGGCTCGCAACGTCGCCGGTAAGGCAGCGCCCACGGCAACCACGAGTTTATCGCCCCTCACATCGGCGACGAGCTTGGCGAGTAAGCTTGCAAGCCCTTCGCCGTCGGTTTGCCGGTCCACGGGTTCTATCACGAAGCCCGCAATGCCCCCGTCTTCTGCGACAGCTCCGGCTCGCACATTCGTTCCTCCCAGAGCAATGCCGACCGCCCACGCCATGGAGCATGCTCAGGGGGGATTGATGGGAAACGGAAAAACAGAGTGGACGGACACGGCCCTACCGCTCCGCGCCGAGCGGTGCGCCGCGAGCATCACATCCAAGACATGAGTGGCGTGGAGCTGCGTCAAGATCGGCTTTTTTCTGGTTGCAAGACATCGCGCCAGGTAGGTCGCGCCGCATTGCCACACGTAGTCTTTAGGACTCTGCCCCATGAGTCGCCATCCCGGCTCCTTGACCAGCCCCACTTCCAGGCCCCCCGGGGCCCAGTCGTATCCCAACATCCGCACGCTGCCTTTGGTGCCGATGATCTCGATGCTCGGGTTTCCCGGGTCGGAATCCGTGTGATGTCCCCCGGCGCGATCAACCTTCGTAAAGGTGAACCCGCTCTGCACGATGCCGAATCGCGATTGCCCGAAGTCGAGCAGCAACGCGTTATTGTCCTCCACTTCCGCCCGGACGCTCTTGCCACCAGACAGAGTCCGCAGGGGGATGGCAGTCCCTGCCATGGCCATGACACGGCGCACCGGACCCATCCATCCGGTCAGCGTCGTCACGTTGTACACGCCCAAGTCGAACAAGGCGCCGCCGCCTTTCCGAAAAAACCACCCCGCCCACATTTGCTGTCCGCCGTGACCGTACCGCCCGCGGAGCTGGCTCACCGTGCCCAGCTCACCGGTGCGGATCAGCCGGGCTGCAGCCTGAAACTGGGGGCTTAGCGGCGTGCAGGGCGCCGAGAGGCAGTAGCGTCGGGCTCGACGCGCCTCGGTGAGCAGGCGCTTCGCCATCGGCATGGTGGTGGCGATGGGCTTTTCCGACCAGACATGTAGGCCCGCCCCGAGCGCCTTCAGGTTCAGCGGGCCGTGAAACGGCATGCTGGTCAGGTTGACGAACAGGTCGGCCTCGGTCCGCCGAATCATCTCGTCGGCAGAAGTGAACCATTGCCGCACGCCAAATGCAGCCGCCGCTTCCTTCACGGCCGGCTCGGCCACATCGCACAGTGCTACGATTTTTACGTACGGGGCGCGGGTCAAATGTGGAAGATAGCTCCAGCGGCTCACGTTGCCGCAGCCAGCGACCATCACGCGAATGGTCCGTTGAGGGCGCCGCCGTTTCGAGCGCGAGCCGCCCAAGGCAAGAAGGTGCCGATTCCTCATTTCACCGGCGGTGGCGGAAAGAGCTTGGCGTGCGCCTCGAGTATCAGCCAGCGTCCTTTTTCCTTGCGCATCATCAGTACCGCGTTGCCCTTGGGCGCGCCGCCGTCCGCCGTGATGATGTCCATGCTGCCACGCCAGACAGCAAGCTCGGGGGTCAGTGTGCGGATGGTCCCGCGCCCGAGAACGATTTTGGGGGCAGCCAGGGTCCGATGGACGAGCTCATCCAAAGCTGCTTGAATTTCAGTCCGCCCGTGCTGGACTCCACCGGCCGCATCCACCCTCACCGCGTCCTCGGTGAAGAAGGCGGCGGCCGACGCGGCATTTCCCGAGCTCCAGGCTGCCGCGTATTGCTGCGCCGTGCGCTCGATGTCTTCGGTTGTTGTGCGAGCGTTGGTGGTCGCGGTGGTCACCGTCTCCGCAGGCTCGCCCCCGGTTACGGTGTCGAGCGTGTAGATGGTGAAATCCGCGTGCTCGCGGATCGCGGCGATGACCGGGCCGAAGTCGGGCCGAGCGCGGAACGCCCTTACGGAGTCGAGGTCTTTCCACTCAGCAAAGCTCAGAAAGTGGCCCGGACGCGACTGATCGCGCAGTAAGCGGGGGCGCGTGACGAGTCCCGCGATGGGCGGATCCA
>DASXTY010000184.1:0-2267 GCA_036505155.1 Polyangiaceae bacterium
TAGCCCCGGCTGCGCGTTCGACTCGACCGCCACCATGGCTTCTAGAACCACCTGATGCCGCTTCGCCGCCAGCTCTGCACCATCCGGCGCGCTCTTTACGCTCTCGCGCGCTTCTTCTGCGAAGCGATGTGCCAGTGCGGAAAGGTGAGCACGAAGCTGATCTCGTTCAGCCGGGCGCTTGTCAGCTAGACCAATTGCCGCCCCCAAGTCTTTCGCTCGCAGCGCTTCCTCTGCCGCGAGCACGAATTGTGCCCGCGACTGTTGCGGCTCTTCGGTAGCCAGCTCCAGCGCCAGAGAAGCGCTGCCTTGAGCCAAAGACGCCGCCTTGGTGCTGAGGTTATGGCGCGAGAGGATGCGCGCAATCAGCGCATCCGAAAGCGCGCCAAAGCGCACCCGAAGCGTGCGCGACAGTACGGTGTCCGGCAAGCGATTGGGACGGCTGGTGAGCAGCACGAAATAGGTTGCTTTTGGTGGTTCTTCGAGGGCTTTGAGCAACGCGTTGGCCGCGGACTGCGATAGCTCGTCGGCATTTCGGACCAAGAAAACCAGTGCTTTCCCTTCGTGCGGAGGATAACCGCACCGGGAAATCACGATACGGCGCACTTGCTCCACGCTGATGGTGGTCGCTTCGGAGGCACCGATAGTGGTTGCTGGATAAAGGCCACGAGATACGAACACCACATCAGGGTGCAGCGGCACTTGCGGCAGCTGCTCGGACAAGGTGATTGCGCGATGGCACGCGCTGCATCGGCCGCAAGCCTCCGGCGTCGGCGCTTCACAGACCAGGGACTGTGCCAGCGCTAGTGCCGCCATTTCCTTGCCGACGCCGTCTGGCCCCTCAAAGCGATAGGCATGGTGAACGCGCCCCGACCTCAGCGCGAACCGCAGGGTCTCAACCGCGGGCCCCTGTTCTTCGACCGCTTCGAAACCCTGGGCGACGCGCGGCACGGCTCAGCCCGCTAAGCTCGCGGGAGCGCCGACTCGAGAGCGGAGCAGGGCGACGAACAGGTCGTACGCCCCTTTCGCATTGGCTTGGTCGCCCTCCAGATATTCGGCAACTGCAAGTCCATTGAGCACCGCCATCAACAAGCTGGAAAAAGCGCGTTGATCCAGCCCCTCGGCTCCGCCGCCGAGCAATCCTTGCGCGCTTCCTTCGATGCAGGCCCGAGCCTCCTGCTGGAGCGCTGCGGCGCGTTGCTTGAGCTCCGAATCACGGCGTCCCGCGTTCCAGATTTCCAGATTCAGATCGGTCAATGGCTTGACCCTCTGCAGAGTTTGCCAGAGCGACGATAGCGTGTCCGTTTGGCGGCTCGTGCCGTCGCCGGGACTGAGCGCTTCTTTCATGCTGCTGAGGTATCGGCTGTGGGCCCATGTCTGAACCCGGTGAATCAGCGCCTCTTTGCTGCTGAAGTAGTAATGAACCACACTCTTGCGGAAGCCGAGTTCCTTGCTGATGTCCTCGAGCTTGGTGCCCGTGAAGCCCTTTTGGGCAAAGCATTTGGTGGCCGCGTCAAGGATTTCAGCGACTCGAACACTGATCCGGTCTTTTGAGCCCGGCGACGGCGCTGCGTTCCTCGGCGTACCCTGTGTTTCCGCGGTTTGATTGGTCATGTTCACGGTGCGTTCCTGGGTTTATGCCGCAGAGACGGTGCCCGATCCGAACAACGTGCGTCAAGCTTGGCGAAAGCCGCTGCGGCGCTATCGATTGGAAACCCGGGGCTTGGGCGTCGGCTCCGCCGTAGAGTTCCAAAATGGCATGCCTGCCTTCGCGGTCCACCCCGCTGTGCCGTACACGCCCGGTTCGCGCTGCTCGCGGCTTGCAGGCGCGGCCGCCGGATCCACCGCGGGCGCGTCCCCTTGCGTCATGACCAGGAGCTCATCCGCGAGATATTCGGGCGCGGCATCGTCCTTTACCGAGCCCGCTTTGGCAAGCGCGTTGGTTCCGGTGCCCACCCTGATGATCTGGGCAGTGGGCGGGTAGATGTCGTTCCACCGCTCGCGCACCGCATGGTTTCCGTCGCGGATGATGCGATAGCGATGAACCTTGAACCCGGCGATGCCGCGTTGAGCGAGCGCGCGCTGACCGGAAGGCAGGCTCGGATCGGGTCGCTCTACTTGTTCATAAGGAATAGCCGTATCGATCCGGCGTATCAGGGTCACGGCGCGCGTTCGTTTGGGACCCAGGATCTCGGCGCGCACCGTACCATTTTGCACCGTTTGATGCAGCACCACGGGAAAGGGGTAAGTATTTTTGAGCTTCAAGTTAA
>DASXTY010000185.1:0-4044 GCA_036505155.1 Polyangiaceae bacterium
GAATGAAAAGAAGCTCCAAGCTTGCTGCACGCTCAATCGCATTGCGTTCAATGGCGGTACCAACCGCGCTTACTTCGCGACCACCAAGCAGGAGTTGCGAAGCCAGCTTTCGAACATCCTTTCCGCCAACGCTCCCACCACCAGTCGCACGCAGCCCGCATTTGCCGCGTCCAGCAGCGTGCGCGACCCTTTCGCCGGCTCCTACCGCTTCTTCAGTTCCTTCAAGCCGAAGCAGCTGAGCCTTTGGTCGGGCGTCCTGGAGCGGGAGCGCTTCATCTGCAAGAAGGATCCCGGCACCGGCAAAGTCCTGCCCGAATCGCAGGGCATCCGATCGGAGCTCGGCGACGACTTCATCGCCAACGTCAATTCCGGAGCGGGGCCCGCGCGCCTGTTCGTTTCGGCCGCCGGCACTCTTGCAAACGGTGTCATTCACTCCGAGCGCTCCATTCGCCCCACATACCCGGGAAGCAACCCCGACGGCACCGGTGTCTATGTCGGCAGCCAGTACCAGGGAGATCCGGCCACCTTCACCTCGAACACGCCGCCGGAATCCATGGCCATTACTTCGACCACGTGCGCGGGGTTATCCGCCTCGCAATGTCGCGACCTGTACATGCGCTGGAACGTCGGGCTCAATAACGGTACGCAGTATCAGCGCTGCTCGGCGCCTGGCACCTCGACCTGTAACCTCATCGCCGACATCTTCCATTCGACGCCGCGGCTGGTCAATCACCCGCAGGAGTTCATCCGGGACGAGTCGTATACGGCTTTCTCCGCAAGCAAGGCGCCCCGGCCGTTGATGCTCTACGCTTCATCGAATGACGGCGTCCTCCACGCGTTCAAGGTGGCGCCCAATGATCCCGCCGACTTGCCGGTGAATACGCTCTCCAATAACGAGCTCTGGGCCTTCATCCCGCCGGCGGTGTTGCCCTTGATTCCCTCGCAATATCCCAATGCCCATCAAATTTTGCTGGACGGAGTTCCGGTTATAAAAGACGTGGCCGCCGTGGATACGGGTGGAGGAAATTTCGTATTCGAGCGCAGCGGCACCCAGGCGCAGAGCGGCAGCGGAACTTGGCGCACGGTGCTGGTTCAGAGCTTCGGCGGCGCGCGCGGCGGATATTTCGCATTGGATATCACCGACCCGGTGCCGGGTAATACCGGCGGTCCTCGCTTTTTGTGGCAGCTCACCCAGGACGCAAGCGGCAACCCGCTCTTCGGGCTCAAGGGCGGTACGCCGCTCGTCACCACGCTGTTTTTCGATGTGGGCGGGGGCGAAATCAAAGAAGTTCCGGTTGCGATCCTGCCCGGCGGCGACGGCGGCACCCCCACCGGAGCGAGCTGCGCGCGGAAGCAGACGAGCTACTCCAACGTGGACAGCGGGTACCAACCGCGCTCCAACGTGAACTGCTATCCGGTGGCGGGCATTGGTGGTCGCTCGCTCACCGTTGCGCGTCTGGACACCGGTGAAATCATCCGAAGTTTCAGAAACAGCGCGGCGGATGCACCCGCGAGCCTGGCCGGTCGAGTCACGGAAACCGTTATCGACTCGCCCATCACCGGCCAGCCGGTGCCGTTCCCGGCGGAAACCGGAGCCGTGGCTGACCGCATTTACATTGGTGACCAGGACGGAACGCTCTGGAAGCTGGATGTTTCCTCGACCGATTCAACCAAGTGGAAGATGGAGCTCATCTTCGACGCTTACCCCTCTTCTCTGAGCCATGCCTTCGGCGACGGGCAGCCAATCGCCACGCCTCCCATCTTGTCGGTGGATGAGAGCGGCAACATCACGGCCGCCATTTCCACCGGAGACCAGGAGGTGTTCACCTCCAGCAGCAGCGTGAACTACGTTTGGTCGTTCACTGAAAAACCGAACGCCTCCGGCACCGGCCTGGTCTCCAAGGTGAACTGGTACAAGAAATTCACCAGCGGCGAGCGAGTCACCGGGCCTATGACGCTATTCAATCGCGGGCTGTACTTTTCGACCTTCCAGCCGGCGTCCAGCGCGGCCGCGTGCAGCGTCGGGGCGAGCGCGCTCTGGGGGATGGATTACCTCACCAAGAGCACGGCGGGTATCGACCAGGGTGGTCTCGAAGTACTGCCCGACCCCGCCGACCCCACCAAGCAGGTTCAGCGCATCGACGTGAGCGCGCTGCTCAATCAGCCGAATGGAACGGTATTCGGCGTGGGCATCACGCAGCAGCCCACGTGCGACTCCGTCGACACCGGTTTCAATGATCCATTTTTGGGCTTTGGCGCGCACACCGCGCTCACCAACGTGGAACCGGGAAAGTTTCAACTGGTTGCCCAAACGGGCGGGGCCGGTACCCCGATCACCGGCGGTTCCACCAACGCCCTCACCGTGGACCTTGCGACGCCCAGCCTGACCGCACAAGTCGATTCGTGGGCCGCCATCATCGAGTGACGAGCAAGTCTCTCACCAGCGCGCTGGGGCGCGCGATGGTTTTTGGCCTTATCGGATGCCAATTCGGGTGCCGGTCCGGCGATCGGACGGTTCCCGCCGGCGTGGCGCCGAGCGCTTCGCGGAGCACCGCGCTCCCGGCCGACCACCTGGCGCCGGGAGAGCTTGCTCCCGGGAAAGAAGTTGTATTCGGCTTTGTCGTCCCCACCGCCATGCGCGTCGAGCGAAGGTTTCCGGACGCCGCGCACCTCATCGGCCATGTTGACCCGCAGGCTCTGGCCCGTTACGTGCGCGCACACGTGGAGGTACAGCGCATGGAAATGGGCGGCGCGCGTGTGATCTTCCCCGCTGCTATCATTCCGGGCGCTCCTAAAGATCACACCTTCCGGGTGGAGATTTTGTCTGACCGTCTACAGACCCGCATGGTCCTGCGCGATGTGACCCCTCCGCCGACTCCACGCGGATTGAGCGAAGAAGAGCGCTGGCGGCGCGCTGGCCGAGCGATGGACGGGGGCATGCTGGATCGGCAAAAGCTGGAGTAGCCGAGGCACCCTGGATAGGGTGATGCGCATGATCAGACCAGAGGAATTGCAATCGGAGCTCCCGCACGGCCCGTGGTCTTGTCGCGGCACAGACATTTGGGACGTGATGTGCGCAGCCGTCACCGGTGATGTGCCCGCGCTTCAGCGCCTGCTCGCGCGGGACTCGAATTTGTACCGAGCGGAATACTGGTACACCCAACCCATCCATTTTGCGGTTCGGGAGGGGCACCTGGAAGTCGTGCGGGTGCTATTGGCAGCCGGAGCGGATGCGACGAGGACGAATATCGTAGGTGAAGACTTGGTGCTGGTGGCGCGCGATCGGGGCCATGAAGCAGTCGCAGAGTTACTCGAACAAACTCGTGCTTCTAGCGGGCGTGTTCATCCATGCGTCGAGGACCATGCAATTCACGCCGCCGCGTCGGCGGACGATCTCGAGAGCGTGCGAGCGCTGCTCGACTCGGATTTGGCCCTAATCGAGCGCGGTGACAAGAAGGGCGGCACCCCGCTACATCGGGCAGTGCTCGGCTCCGCCACGAATGTCATCCGACTGCTCCTCGATCGCGGCGCGAACATCCATGCGGTGCACGGCGCCGGACCCGGCGATGCTTCAGGCTACGCGCCGGCCGAATTCGAGCCCATCGATCTCGCGCTGTTCTGGCACCGTCGCGGCGACCTCGACACCGCGCGATTACTGCTGGACAGAGGCGCGACATGCGACTTGCCCATCGTTGCCGCGCTGGGTGACCTCGACGCCGTTAGAGCGATGCTCGATGGGGATCCCGGTCGAATCCTGGACAAGCGCCCTTTCGGAAACGGTGCGTTGTCGGCCGCAGTGGAGTTCGGCCACCAGGCGATTGTCCGAGTGCTGCTCGAGCGCGGCACCGATCCGAACTGGCCCGAAGGCGCCTACGCCCCACGCGGGACCGCGCTGCACGCCGCCGCGCGCGCGGGCGACCGGGCGATGGTGGAATTGTTGCTCTCACACGGCGCCGATCCCAATGGCACCATCGATTCGTCCGGCAGCGCGACCTACGCGGCCAAGACGCGCGAGCTGCGCACGCTCTTGATGGCGCACGGCGG
>DASXTY010000186.1:0-5852 GCA_036505155.1 Polyangiaceae bacterium
CCAGCCGTGATAGGCGCAGGTGAGGTGACAGCCCTGCACTTGCCCGAGCGAAAGCTTGAGCTGGCGATGGGCGCAGCGATTCTCCAAGGCGCGAAGAGCGCCGTCCTCACCGCGGTAAACGGCAATCGAGCGCTTCCAAAACACCACTTCGACCACCTTGCCCCGCGAAACTTCATGGTCCCAGGCCACCGGATACCAATAGTCGGGATGAAGGCCGGCCGCGCGCGCCTTTTCTCGACGGCCTTTGGCGGTCTCGAATGAGGGAGGCGTGCCCCCGTTGGAATCCGGGATGCGCAGCGATACCAGCCGCTCGAGCTTTCGCGTTTCGCTCTTCTTCATGGCGCGACTCCCGCAGAAACGGATGAACCCGCGCCGACCACGGCGCGCTGTCGCCGGCGGTAGCGGATGGTGCACGGGCGATGGGGGCCGACCACGAACGTCGTGTAATTGGGCAAGTACTCCCGTTCCACGAGCTCGATCTGGTACCGGCGCAAGATAGATGCCCAGATCACTTTGATCTGTTGATAAGCGAACACCATTCCAATGCAGCGGTGTTTTCCGCCGCCGAACCCCAAAAGCGAATATTGCACCTTCCTGTCCTCTTCGCGCCCCGGTGCAAAGCGATCGGGATCGTATTTTTGGGGATGCGTGAACACCTCGGCCAGTCGATGCGAAACCGCGGGGGATACCATGGCCAGGGAGCCGGGCGGCAGCGTGAAACCCATGTAGTCCATGTCTTTTAGCACCGCGCGCATCAGCATGACCAGCGGCGGGCGCATGCGCTCCGCTTCTTTGACCGCGCGCTCTAGCAGCGTCATCCGTCGGATGCACTCGAACGTCAGTTCGGCCCCGCCCCCCAGAAGCTCATCCAGCTCTCCCACCAAAGGCGGAAGAAAGCGTGGGTTCTGGTGCAGCAAGATCCCGGTCCACGCGGCAAGCACCGCGCTCGTGTGCTGGCCGGCAAAAATCAGGGTGAGCAAAAGCCCGGAAATGACTGGATCGGGCAGCGATGCGCCGTCTTCGTACCGCGCATCCATCAAGGTTTGCAGGAAGTCTTCGTGTACCGCGCTGTCCTGCCGCGAATGGCGCGCCCGCATCACGCCCGACAAAAGCCGGCTCACTTCTTCCCTGGCTCGATCGCGCTTCTTGAATGCGGGGAGCGGGGCATGGGGCGCGAAATACGCGAGCAAGCTCATGCCGCGATCCAGGTCGTGATACATGCGAGCGAAGTCGGCGGTCAGGTGAGTCCGAAACTCGTCACCCAAGAGACATCGGGTGGCGATGAAGGTCGTGAGCTGGTTCGTCGCGTCGAACAGGTCGAGCTCGCCGCGCTCACCCCAGCCGTCGAGAAATGAATCCGCTTCTTCGGCCATCACGCGCGCGTAAGTGCGCAGCCGCCGTTCACTGAGCGCCGGGTGAACCCAGCCGAGCTGCTGGTCCATCACCTCGGTCGGAACGTCGTAGGCGACGCCCTGGCCGAACACCGGTACCGTGAACTGGTAGCACTCGCGTGCACTGAGCACGTCTGGCGGGGCGTGAAAAAACGCGAGGTTCGCCTTGGGGCCGGTGAGCACCGTCACCTCTTTTCCGGCCAGCTTGAAGCGCCAGACTTCGCCGAAACGCTCGCGGCCGCGGGTGAGGAGCTCAATCGGATGCCGCCAGAACTCGAGCGCGTGGCCGAGCCAAGGAAGCCCTCCCGGCATTTCCGGGGCGCGGCCCCGGTCGCCGTTCTTGCGCGCGGACAAGAGCTTGCCAGCTCGCTCGAAAGCATCCGTCACCAGCGTGCTCTTCATTCAGCAGGCCTCGCTTCTGCTCCTTCTGAGGTTCTCCCTCCGTCTGCGGGCGAAACTGACCGGATTTCGCCTTCTGCGACGAAAAATTGGTAAGCGGCGCGAAGCGCATCTTCAATCGAACTCGGTTGGTAGCCGAGCTCGCGTTGCGCTTTTCCGATGTTGGCGCGCCGTCCCATGCTGAGAAGGCGCACCGCTGCCGGCGTGAAGCGCTGAGGGCGGTCGGGGAAAAAATTGGTGAGCACGAAGCTCGAAAGGGTTGCGACGGGAGCCATGACCTCGGGGGAAAGACGCAGGGCCGGGCGTTTTTTACCGGTGATGCGTTCCAACATTTCCATCAGCGCATCCACGCTGACAAACCCGCTTGAAAATATGTACTTTTCTCCGGGTTTGCCGCGCTCCATCGCCAATAGATGCCCTTCGACGATGTCGCGCGCGCTCACGAACTCGAAGCCGCCTGGAATGTACGCGCGGAGCTTTCTATTGGCGAAGTCTTTCACCACCTTGCCCATGCGGGAAGGCTTGTAGTCGGCGGGACCCACGATAGCGCACGAAGTAGCAATCACCACGTCCAGACCCGCCACCACGGCCTTCAAGCACTCGTGCTCCATCCAGGCTTTGGTTCGTTCGTATGGCAGGTGATCTTCGAACGGATAAAAAGCGTCGTTTTCGTCCGCGGGGCGATCGCCGGTGTGACCCACGGCGCTAAACGAGCTCGTGACCACCACGCGTTCGACTCCCGACTCACGCGCCGCGATAAGCAGGTTTCGCGAGCCCACCACGTTACAATCGTAGATCTCGCGCTCCTTGCCACTAATGGTGGATAGCTTGGCGGCGCAATGATAAATGCGCCGGACCCCGCTCACAGCGCGCCGCACCGCTTCTAGGTCCCGGAGATCTCCCTGCACCCGCTCGAGCGGCAGGCCATCCAGGGCGCGGTTATTGCTTCCCGCCCGCTCCAACGCCCGCAACGGCTCGCCCGAGCCCGCCAGGCGCCGAAGCAAGTTTGCGCCTAGGTGACCGCTGCCTCCGGTAACCAGGATCGTCATCGATACGGCCGACTTTCTCTCGGTCCCGGGCCCGCTGCAAATGAATATTGTCGGGGCGCCGTAACCCCTATACTTCACCGTCCATGAGGCAAACGGTCCTGGTCGTGGGCGCCGGTCCCGGTGGCGCAGTCGCCGCCCTGAGCCTTGCCCAACAGGGGATTTGTGATGTCACGCTGGTCGATCGGGACCAATTCCCGCGCAACAAGACCTGTGGCTCAGGGCTCTCACCGAACGCCTTGAAATTGCTCGACCAGGTCGGCGTCGGACCCGAAGTGCGAGCGCGGGGATACGCCATCAGCGGGTTGCGTCTCAAGACGCCGGGCGGCCGCTCCATGTTGCTCCGCTCCCCCGATGATGCGGCCGTGATTTTGCTCCGCAAGGACTTCGACCAGCTGCTCGTCGAGCGGGCGCAATCGCTGGGAGTCCGGTTTCGCGAGGGCTTCCACGTTCGCTCGCTGATCGAAGAAGGGGGGCGCGTGGTCGGCGTGCGCGCCGGGAGCGAAGAGCTCCGGGCCTCGTATGTTATTTGCGCCGATGGCGCGCATTCGATTTTCTCTCGGGATCCGCGTCCGAAGCGCACCATTTCCACCCTCATGGGCTGGTGGGAAAACTTCGATTTTGAGCCGCACACGCTGGAGATGATCTTCGCCCCTCTCGTGTCCCCATTATATGGCTGGATGTTTCCCGAAACCGAAGAGCGGGTGAACATCGGGATTTGCATGGACGGACAGGACCCCGACGGGAGCAAAACATCGCGCAACGTGCGAGAAGTATTCCACCGCTTTCTGGATCAAGAGTTTTCCGAACGGCTCCGCAACGCACGACCCGTGGGTCAATTTAAAGGCCATCCCATTTCGTATACGACCTGGATTCAGCACACCGCCGCGCCGGGCGCGGTTTTCTTGGGCGAAGCCGCCAGGATGACGCACAACGCCACCGGCGAGGGCATTTTCCAAGCCATGCAGAGCGGCATGTACGCAAGCCGCGCGCTGGCCCGGATCTTTCGCGGTGAAGCCACTGAAACGGAAGCCATGCAGGCGTACGCGTGGCAATGCCGCCGTCGTTTCACGACCAGCTTCATCATGGGACACCTCTTCCGCGGCCTGGTAAAAACTCCGGTCCTCGACAGCGTCGCCCGGCTCTACAATAGCGCGCGCGTCCGGAGCGTCACCACGCGCGCATTGAGCTTTGCGCTGGCGGGAAGCGTTTCGCGCGGCGAAGCTGGTTGAGCTCAGAACACTTGCGTCGCGCAGCCGAACTGGACATCCAGGCTGCCACCGAACCCCGATTTGACCGTCTGACAAGCGCTCGGGCAAAGCTCGATGCGGGTCGGGGCGGCTGGGTTGTCGTAGCGCCAGCCCATATCCGTGGAGCAGTCGGCGCTCATGTAGAGAAGGGTCGAGCCCGAGGTTGAGCTGAAGGTCACGTTGACCAATCCGGGATCGAGTGTCTGGCCTTGGGGCGCGGGTGGAATGTCGATGTCGCAAGGAACGGCTGCGCCGCGAATGGCGTTGATCGCGGAAAGAAACTGTTGCTGCGTCTGCGCGGGGTCGCTCAGGTCAATCAAATACGCGGTACCGGTGCCCCCCGCCTGCGCGATGGGGTTCAGGCCGGACAAGTTGCCGATGCCGATAACGTACGTTGGGTAACGGGGAGCCACTTCGGTGACCTTTGCGATCACCTTGGTGAAATCGTCCCCGCAGTCGTGGACCAGCTCGCCATCAGTGGCGATCACGATAGCGGAGTTGACTCCCGGATTGGCTGCGGAAACCTGGTCCAGGTAAGTTACCGTACCGAGTAGCGCGGTGTACATCGGCGTCCCGGATGCGTCGGCAACCGTTGCGTCGATGGATTGAGCGAAGGACACCGGATCGGGCAATGGAGTCATCGGCACTGCCGGGTTCGCGTAGATGGCGGGGTCGCAAACGCCGAGCGGGAAATACTGGAGCGAAGCAGAAATGCCCGCTGAGGCCGGGTCGGCGAAAAACGCCTTCAGGGCGGTGGTGACCGGAGTCCATCGGAACGCCGTGTTGTCGTCTTGATGCCAAACTCCCATGGTGCCGGAGCGATCGAGTAACACAGCCAACATCACCGGGCGGAGCTCCCCTTTTACAGCGGTCGCAGTGCAACCGTTGAAGCCCGCGTCGTCCGGCAAGGTGATGATGAGACCGCCGTCGCCGTTGACGACCGCCGGGGTTCCGCCGCTGTTCGCGGAAGGGCCGCCCCCCGCTCCAGTGCCGCTCGAGCCGCCGGAACTGTTGGCTCCCCCCAAAGCATTGGAGCCCCCGGCGCTCACTGCTGCACCCGAGCCGCCGCTTCCGCCCGCCGCCGCCGGTGTGCGCCGTTCGGCGCTTCCGCTCGAGCCGCATGCGACCGCCAAAAAGGCAGCCAAAACTCCGGGAACCGCGTAGCGGATGCCGATATTTCGCATAACCGTCTCCCTATTGCCGGCGCGTGCTTCCGCCGGATGAAATAAAGAACACTGCACAAGCCGCATTATGGCGGACGCGCGGCCTTCTCCCACCGGAGAAATCGACCAAAGAACAGCACAAAACTGCTACGCTTATTCCAGCGTCGATGCCGGCACTGAGACTCGACCAGCTTCGAGCGGAGCTAGCAGAAGTGGTTTCCAGCTTTGAGAAAGCGAGCGGCCTGCACGTTGCCGTGCACCACTATGCGACGCGGTTGCTCGATCCTCCGCAGAACCCCGTACCCTTGAAGCTTCTGCTTCATCGAACGCCGTTCTGCGAGCAGGTCAAAAAAACTCGGGACCTCGCATGCATAGGCTGCGACGCAGAGGAAGTGCCGAAGTTGTGCCAAAAGTTGCATGAGCCATTCGTGCATCGCTGTCACGCCGGTGCGGATGAAGTCATCGTCCCCCTTCATCGAAGCGGCGTCCTGGTGGGCGTCGCCTTCGTCGGGCAGTTCAGAACGACTGCCTCTCAGCCCCAGCGATTGCGTCGACGATCCCGGAAACAAGTGCGGGAAACGGAGTCCCTTTGTCGCGCACTGC
>DASXTY010000187.1:0-1821 GCA_036505155.1 Polyangiaceae bacterium
ATCCACTTGCTCAAGTCGTCCTGCTCGCGGGCCCCGGTCCAGATCGAATACAGGAGGTCCGGGCCAATTTCGTTCGGTAATGCCGCCAACATTCGAAGCGCATCGGTTGACACTTGTCTGTCCTGAACAAATTGCGCAACGATCTTGGCGGTGGAGCTGGCGCGTCCGAACTGCGGAAGGAGCTTGATTTTTCGGGCTAGCTCCGCGAGCTGAGCGCGCTTGTCCACCGCCTGAGCGTCCGCAAGCGCGAGCGTTTCTTCTGCAGTGCGCTCCCCGGGTGGCTTTTCGGTGAGCTGCCGCACCGACGTTGTGTCGCCCCTTGTAGCCCGGTCGACCAGCGAAAGCGGTGGGGGAGGAGAGGGAGGGGGGGGGCGAGTAGCGGGCGGCGGCAACGCCGGCTTGTGGTGGGGAGGCGGGCTCGCGATCATTTCGGGTCGCGACAAGATTCCACGCTTCTCGAGCGCGCTGGTTGCGGCCTTCGAGCCGGCAGCGCCGGCAATTAAGCCGACCAAGGTGGCAATCACGAGAGGCGCTGCGGACCTTTTTCTTGCGCTCATCTCCCCAGGGTTTGCTCCAACTTGCGACATCGAATTCCGGCAGCTCTGGCTGAGTTCTGACCCTTAGCACCCGAAGCCACGGATTCATAGCCAAGCCCTACCCGGCCGCGAATCGAGGCAAGCGGACGCGCGCGGCCTAGCGCCGAATCTTCACCCTTCGGATGACATCGCCTTGCGCAATTCGGTTCCAGTCTCCGTAGGCACGGCCCAAGATGGGATAGTCACCGTCGAGATGCGGAAAGGGCCCTAAGGTGACGAAGAGTTGGCTAGATCCGGTATCGCGTCCGGAGAGCGCCAGCCCCAGGCTCAATGCATCGAACTCGATGGGCGAGGTTTCACAACGGAGAGGAGGTTTTCCGGCGCCGCCGTATCCATCGCCATCCGGGTCGCCGAACTGCACGATGAAGCCGGGAACTACGCGGTGAAAGCTGAGCCCGTCGAAGAAATGGTCCTCTACCAGTGAAACCACTCGCGCCACGGCGACCGGAGCCAGCTCCGGATCCAAGCTCAGGCTAAGCGGTCCGGCATCCGTTTCTAAGTCCAGGCGCACCGGACTCAACAACAGCCGATTGAGCTCTTCAGGTCCGCGATCGGGCGGAACAAAAAAGTTACAGGACTTCCTTGCGTCTCCCAAAAGAGAAAGCCCGCGCTCGGCGTGCTGTCGCAGCACTGGATAGGGGCTTCGGCACGCTTCTTCCAGAGCGGGTTTCAAACTCAAAAGCTCTAAGCTTGCCGCGGCATCCAGCAGCGCAACGCGCGCTTCGGTCGCATCCGCGGGCAAGGTCTTTTGCGCCCCCACCAAGGCCTGAATCACGGCAGGGTCAGGACTGGCCGCTTCGGGCGCGCGTCGCTGCGCTTCGCCGCCGCTTTGCGGCGCGCCGCTCGAAGCAGGCTCTCCCGGCTGCGCCTCGGGCTTTTTGCCGCTGGCTCGCCCCGGATAAGCAGCCAACACCTCAGCTGCTGCTGCGACCGTACCGGGCTGCCGCGACGCGAGCGCCTTTTTTAGTGCCCACTCCGGAGCGGGGATCTCTGGATGTTTCGGTAGAAGCTTGAGCGCCGCCTGGCGAACCGCGGGCACAAGCGAAACCGCAAGCTGCTTCCAACGTTGATAACGCGCTCCGCGAATGGGAGCTCTGTCGAGCACCTCGAGCATGGCGAGGCCGCCACGCAAACCGTCGGGATCCGGGTCGCACCCCATGAGCTTGGCGGAAAGCGTCGCGCTCCCTGCCAAAAACGCGGCCGCGCGACAGCGCACTTCCACCGC
>DASXTY010000188.1:0-4275 GCA_036505155.1 Polyangiaceae bacterium
TTTCCCTTGGCGACCTTCGTTTCATAATGGATTTCGAGCGCATCCGCCGCCGCCAGACGGCCCGCGAGAAAAAGGGCCGCCGCGCAAAGGGATGCGCGCAGAATCCGCCGCCCCCTCACTGGGAACGTACCCCCCCCAAAACCAAATACGGAGGTCGACATCATGGCCAGCCTAGCACCGCCCTAAATGCTCATCTGGCAGGGCGGGCCAAGGTTAGACGCAGTGGCCCGCTCAGCGATGCAGCGACAGCAAAGCCGAAGGGTTAGACCTTCGGAGCGGTGCGTTACCAGAGAAAGTTCTGCCAATAGCGAAATGGGTCAACTCCCGAGTTCCGCGGATTGTAACCAGAGCAGAATCGACCGAACCATATCCTCCGGGGTAGCGCTTGCGTCGACCACCAGGGTTGCTCCTTCGCCCGGTGGGCCCTCCACCGGCTCTTCCAGGGCGGCAAACTGGCTCCTCAGCATTCCCTCCTTCATGAAGTGGTCGGTGCGCTCACGCATTCGTTTGGCGATGAGCTCGAAGCTGCCCTTGATGTAGACCAGCCGGGGGTCGCCCTGACCCAAGCCGAGCTTTCGGCGGTAGCGCTCCTTCAGTGCAGAACAGGCCAATACGAGCCGCTCTGGCTCCTCGCGCGGCCGGTCGAGCAGAGCGCGCAAGCCTTCGAGCCAAGGCTCTCGGTCGGCGTCATCCAGAGGCTCGCCGCGCGTCATCTTGGCGATATTGAGCTGTGGCTGAAAATCATCCGCATCGTAAAAGCTCCAGCCCAGTTCTCGAGCGAGCAATCGGCCGGCTGTGGTTTTCCCGCTCCCGGAAACCCCCATGATGACGATGGCGCTAACCGGCTTGGACATGAACCCGGCCCCCGAGTCGTTCGGGCCTCGGAAAGGGCGGCGCAGCTCCGATGGTGCCTCCTCGATATCGACCGCTCGAATTGGCTGACGGTTTCAGAGAAATTTGTGTAGCATGACCCTGTGAAGAATTGTCGGAGCCTTTCGCGTTCCAGGCTGCTCCTGGGGGGCTGGCTCGCCCTTTCAACCGTTACAACGCCTGCTTTTGCAGACGACACGCAGGAGAAAAAAGAGCTCTCCCAAGCCCGCGCGCAGTTCCAACAAGGGATCGAGCTCGAGCAAGCAGGCAATTGGGCCAACGCGCTCCAGCTGTTCCGTCAGGTGGGACAGGTACGGATGACCCCACAGGTCCAGTACCACATCGCGCGCTGCGAAGAGGAGCTGGGTAGGCTGGTCACCGCGCTCGGCGGCTACAAGCTCGCTTTGGAAGAAGCGGAAACGGTTGGGGCAAACTTCAAGTCGGAAGTGGAGGGGCGCCTGGATCAACTGCAAGCTCGCATCCCCAAGCTGGTCATCCAGCGCGGCAGCGGCGCGGAAGCCGCAACCATCGAGCTCGATGGTGTCCCCCTGGGTGCGAGTCGGATCGGCATTGAAAACGAGGTCGACCCCGGGCCTCATCAGGTGACGGCAAAGTCTCCCGGGTACAAGACTTTCGCCCAAACTGTCACCGTTGCCGAAGAGGGGAAGCAGACACTGAAAGTTGCCCTGGAAAAGCTCCCCGAAGATGCGGCGTCGGGAGGCGGCGGGGGCGGGGGCGGTCCGATGGACCAAGGCGGTCGGGAGAGGCCCAACTACATGGTCCCGATCCTCCTGGGGAGCGCCGGGGGCGCTCTGCTGATCACTGGGGGGGTCCTTTTCGCGCTGCGCGCCAACAAACTCAGCAGTCTCGATAAGCTCTGCCCGGGCCAGAACTGTAATCCGCTCAACGTGCCTGGCAGGGAAGCTGACAAGCAGCGCGCTCTGGACCTCAGGGACAGTGCCGAGACCATGCAATTGCTCGGCTGGGTGACACTCGGGGTCGGAGTCGCCGCGATTGGAACCGGGGCCGTCTTTTTCTACCTGGAGAGCAAGAAGGGCAAAGGCAAAGAGGCATCCAAGACTGCGAGCTTGCACCGGCTCGAGCTCGCGGGAAGCGCGCCCGGAGCGGATGCCGGACTATCGTTGATCGGCCACTTCTAAAAAAGTCCCGGCCCTGCGCGCTGTCCTGCTACTAGAAAGCCCACCCGCATTTCGCGCCCGTAACCTGTTCGTTAGCGAGAACGCACTGACCCGCGCGTAGGACGCCGGCCCGGTGGCTTGGTCTGCTTAGCGTGTTCGAGAAGAAATTTGCACAGGAGGCTTGGTCGGTTACGAGCCCGTGCAAAGTGCGCTATCGGCTCATGCCCGGCGTGTGGTGATCGCGCGGGCGACGATCGCCTCCGACGCAGCGATGAATTGCGTGACGTGCTCGGCGGTCAACTTCGCGCTCGGCTTCATCGGCGAGCCCTTGTTGGTGAACATCGTCCCGCCCCGTCCCTGCAGATCTGGCGACACAAGAAGCGGCGCGATGCGTTCGGCGTATTCGTCCGCACTGCTGGCGAACAGGCGGATTAGCCACTCGGCGAAGCGGTGCTTCGCGCTGCCTCGCCGAGCAGGTTTCCGCGAATGCTGGTCGGAACCAGGCCCGGGTTGAGCCCGAAGAAGTCCACCTCCGGGTAGCGTTTCGTTGACTCGAGCACCAGCATCTCGTTCCCTGCGACGGTGTTCATGTGAACGGCCATCGCGCTGTAGGACTTCTCGGCGTTGAGGTCCGCAGCCGAGCCCGCGTTTCCCTTGCCGGGAAAGCCCATGATGAAGACGCGGGGCCTAATGCCGTTGCTCTCCCGCTTCTTCAGGCGGGAGGCGAGCTCTCGGACGATCACGAGGCGGCTCAGATAGCTGACAGCCATGTCGCGCTCGATCCCTTCGGCCGTCTCCTGTCGCTTGGGCGCCGCCATGATCCCGGTCGTCATCACCACGAGGTCGAGCGTCTCGGCCGGGAGCTCCTTCCCAACGCGGCTGGCCTCGCGGAGCAGACTGAGGTCGGCGCTGCGAAACTCGATTCCGCGGGTTCCCTGGTCTCGGAACGTTCGTCCGACGACGACGACGTCCGCGCCACGCGCAGCCAGGGCGCGTGCGATCGCACGACCGATCCCAGCGGTGCCACCGACGACCGCCGCCTTTCGCCCCGTCAGGTCGAGGCACACTGGTTTGTTTGAAGCTCGCGATTGGTCGGACATGTAAGCCTCCGGAGGGTTCCGTGCCATTTCTTCATGAGGTCGTCGTGCGATCGCGTGGGTCGTGCCGATCCTCCTCGTCGCTGTTTTCGTCGGGATTTGCGCTGGCTACGCTGCCGAAGGGGCGTTTAGTTCGAGGTGATCGAGAAATCGGTGAATTTGAAAGTTGCGTCGGCGCCGTTGGTTGAAACGATCTCAACGCCGAAGTCGATCTGGCCCAGGGTAGAATTCGACGGCAGCCAGCCTTGAGACATGGTCCAATTGAAAATCTCCAGCAGATCCACAGTGCCCGAGGTGAAAACGACGGTCGGTACGAACGCGATATATGCGTTGTTGGAAGTCTTGAACACATCGTAGGTTCGACCGCCGAGGGTCACGGTGGTTGCCTGGCTACCACCCGGTACCTGATTGAAGTTCTCGGTCCAGATCATGATTTCGGTCGAACTCGCTGTGGCAATGCCGTTGAGCCAGATATCATAGGCGACGTTGTAGATGCCGACGTGTGGGCTCGTCTCGGCAAACCTGCTGGTAATCGTACTGAACGAACTGATCGGTATATCGCTGTAGTCCTTGTGCACGTTGGGATAGGTCTTGACCGCGCCGGCGTTATTGGTCTGATTTGAGACGACGTACCAGTTGTTGTAGGCGCACGCGTAAAGGGTTTCTGGGCCGAGGCCATAAGCGCTGTTCCACATGTTGTTGTGGACATAGTAACCGCCGGCACTCCAGCCGCCGTTCGGATCGGAGGTAACGAATACCGGATTCGTGCACTCCGACTGCGCGCCCCCGCTGCCACCACTGCCAGCGGTGCCTCCGGCGCCGGTACTCCCTCCGGTGCTAACGCCACCCCCGAGCCCAGCGCCACCTC
This sequence comes from Polyangiaceae bacterium, assembly GCA_036505155.1. Classification (GTDB taxonomy): domain Bacteria; phylum Myxococcota_A; class Polyangia; order Polyangiales; family Polyangiaceae; genus DASXTY01. The sequence goes on from DASXTY010000188.1 coordinate 3,975, forward strand.
CGAGGCCAGTGCCACCCCCGAGGCTAGTGTTACCCCCGCTGCTGGTGCCGCCCCCAATGTTGGTCGTGCCTCCAGTGCTGGTGCTGCCGCCAGCGTTCGGGCTGCCCCCGGCGCCTCCATTTCCCGCATCGCTGGACGAGCGCGCATCGCTCGCGCCTTCTGCGCAAGCCAGGACGCAAAATGAAACGCAAACAAGTATCCGAGAAGTCATGTACTTATGATCCTCATACAAGACCTGTTTTGGCGCGAGTCCAAAGGACCATTCTGGGAGTACTCTGTGTTCTGCCAAGCGAGCTCCGGG
>DASXTY010000189.1:0-8570 GCA_036505155.1 Polyangiaceae bacterium
CTACCGCGCAGCGGCCGTGCCTTCATCAGCGTGAAGGACGAGGACAAGCCCGCGGCGTGTTACGCAGCCCGCCGGTTGAGAAATCTTGGATTCGAGATCGTTGCGACTCACGGGACTGCGCTCGCCATCGAACGAGCGCGAGTCCCGGTGCAGCGGATCAACAAAGTAGCAGAGGGCTCCCCGCATGTGGTGGACGCCGTTCGCGCTGGAACGGTACAGCTCGTCATCAATACCACCGAGGGCGCTCGCGCGATCCGCGACAGTTATTCCATCCGTCGCAACACTCTGCTCGCCAACATCCCCTACTTTACCACCATGGCTGCCGGCTTGGCTGCGGTAGACGCTTTAGAAGTTCTAGAGCTTACTGGTCGACAGGGGCCTGAAGTGCGAAGTCTACAGGAATGGCACCATCGGGGGACCTGAGGCCCACAGCGGAAAGACCTGGCCGCAGGCGGGCGGCTCCCAGCCGTGCGAGCGCTTGAGGGCCGGAGCCAGCCGGAAAACGTGCCGCGAACTCGCCCCGATGAGGCCGCTGGGTTAGGCTCCTCAGAGTGAAACGTGGTTACCCGTTACAGGTGTTGCAAGCGCTTCGGGGTCGGGCCGTCGAGCACTCGGCGAAAGAGCTCGCCGAGCAAAAGCGCAGAAGCCGCCTAGCTGAAGACGAACTGGACCATCGTCGACAAAAGCGGGTTACGGAACAGGAGCGAGCCCACGCGGTTGAGCGGGCTGAAGTGCGCCGGCTGGAACGCGGTGAGTCACGCGCCGCCGACTTGGAGCAAAATGGGCGCTTTCACCGAGCGGCCATGGAACGCACCAAGGAGCTTGCGCGCCTGGAGGCGCAGCAGAGTGAGCAAGTGCGTAGGGAGCTCGCCCGCGAAACCGCGGTACAGGCGGCGCTTGCGACCAAAAGAGCGGAAGCGCGGGCGGTGGATACGCATCGAGAACGCTGGAGAACTGAGCAGCTTGCCGAAGCAGAGCGAAAGCTCGAGGAGGCCGCTCAGGACGGACTTGCATGGCGTCGCGGGTGCAAGCCGAGCGGGCCGTGAAGCGCCGTCGTCGCTGGCTCCTGCTGGCGGCCGGAGCAGCAGTCTGTGCAGGGCTCTTCTCGTCATGTCTGTCGACTCCTCCTCGCTCGTGGCGGTCGCACAAGATTCCTCTGCTGGGTCGAGTGTCCTCCCCGGGTGCTGTGGGCACGCGTTCGAATGGCTCGGGACGTGTTTGGTCGCTGGAAGCGTTTACTCCGCTTTTGAATCTGCCCGAATTGGCTGACGTCGCCCGCCTGTCGGAAGCGGGACAAAACGCTCCCGCCGCGCACGCGATGGAAGTTGCAATGCAGAAGGCCACTCTTCTGCCCGAAGATGCGGCGCGGTGGCAGTTTCTTTTGGCTCGGCTCCGCGAGCGCGCAAACCAGTGGGAGGGCGCCGCTGCTTCTTACGATTTGGCAGCGGCTGGGCCTTGGGTACTCCACAATTACGCGTTGCTGGGCGCTGGTCGCGCACTCTTACGACTCGGGCGCTGCGGAGAGGCGCTAGCGCGTCTGGATCGAATTCCCTCCGATGAACCGGTGGCGCAGCCGGCGCGGCTTCTGATAGCCGAAGCCGCTTTTTCAACCCGAGATTATCAGCGCTCGATTGCAATTTGGCGAAAATCCCTGGAGTCGCGCCAAGATGCCGGCGACCGCGGCCCCGGTGCATCGCAGTCGCTCATCGATCCGCCCAGCATCGCGGTGTCCCTCTCCCAAGCTTTGCTCGAGGGCGCCAATGGAAACGAAGCGCGGGTCATCGAAGCATTGAGCTGGGCTCGGCGCGCCAGTGCGCAAGCTGCTGACCGCCCCGCTATCGTGGTGCAGGCTTCCGAGCTGGAGCGCCGCGCAATAGAGGCGCTGCCGGCTTCTCGCCGCCCCGCTCTGGCGCGACCCTCTCCACAAGACGAGCTCGCCGCGGTGGAAGTGCTGGTGCAGGCAAGAAAATTTCCCGAAGCGCAAAGCGCAGCCGAGGCGCTCTTGAAGGCTCTGCCGCGCGCCGAGCGTTACAAGAGCCTGGGCTGTGCCGCGACCCTAGACCTGGGTAAAGCGTTTGCCGGGCAGCGAGAGTGGGGCCACGCGGCGGATGTCGTGAGCGAAAAGGCGAGCTTGTGTCGTACCGATGCGGACCTACGCGGTCGACTGCTTTACTTGGCCGGGACGTATAGCGCGGCGGATGGCCGGCACATGCAAGCGGTGCAACTTTTCGAGCTGCTCGAGAAAGAGTTGCCAGCGCATCCGCTCGCGGACGACGCCAGGCTCAAAAGAGCGCTCTCCTTTCAGAAGCTCGGAGTGGAGGCGCGTTTCACCGAGTTATTGTCCAGCATTTCGGATGACTATCCGAATGGAGACGTGGTGCTCGACGGGATGTTCAGCTTGGCCGTCAGACGAATGGAAAAAGGCGATTGGTCGGGAGCGGCGTCGGTGCTGGAGCGCGCTGCCCATCGAGTTTCGAGCAGCGACAGCAGCCGCGGGACCGAGTTTTCCGGGAGAGAGCGCTACTTTTTGGCACGCTCCTGGATTGAGACCGGGGAGCGAGAGCGCGGGCTGCGCGAGCTCGAGGCCATCGTCGCAGAGCTTCCGCTTTCGTATTACATGTTGCATGCATCCAGCCGCTTGCAAGAGCTGGCTCCCGATCGCGCCGCTCAGGCGCTGGCCCGCGCCCTTGATAGGTCGCAAAAGCAACCATTTTCGTTTTCCCGCCTATCCGAATACGATAGTCGCGAGTTTTTGCGCGCGCTGGAGCTGCTCAGACAAGGTGAGCTGGAGTTGGCCAAACGCGAGCTCGAAGCGCGGGGCCTGATGCGCCCTGGGGCGGCCCCGGGCGTGCTCTGGGGCGTGGCCTTGCTCTATCAGCGCGCTGGCTCCGCACAAACTTCCCATCTTATCGCGCGGGGCTTACTCACCGACTGGCTCGAGCGCTGGCCGGTCGGAGAATGGACCCAGGCCTGGGAGCTCGCGTTCCCTCGGCCCTTCGAGGAAAACGTGCGGCGCGAAGCAGCCCGCAGCGGAATCGCTGAGTCCCTAGCCTACGCGGTGATGCGCGAGGAATCGGCTTTTGACCCCGAGGCGGAAAGTCCGGCCCAGGCGTACGGATTGATGCAGCTCATTGTGCCCACGGCAAAGCTGGTCGCGGCTCCCAACGGCTTACAGTACGACGCGCAGGCCCTGCAGCGCCCGGCGCTCAATATACGGCTCGGCTGTGAGCTGCTCGCGCGGCTCGAACGCCGTTTCAAAACGCCGCTCTTGGCCATCCCGGCATACAACGCAGGGCCGGGGCGGCCAGTTCGATGGCTCAACGAACGGCCCGAGGCGGACTTCGATGTGTGGGTCGAGCTCATCCCTCTCATCGAGACCCGCCGTTACACGAAGCGCGTCCTCGCCAGCCGCGCCGCCTATACGTGGCTCTACGATCGAGAGCACGCCGAATCCGCTATGCGCCTGCCCATCAAGTTGAAGGCACTATAGCTCAGGATGGTTCCGGTCGACGCAGCCGATCCGCCATGCGGGCTCTAGGTTCCACGAAATCGCGAATGCAGCGTGGCGTCGACAAAATCACTCGGACGATCTTGTCCTCGAACAGCATTCGCACCAGCCCCGACCCCACGTCCAGCGAAACCCCGACGCTGACCAGGCTGCGGTTTGGATCGAATTTTTGTACTCGGAAGAAGCCCCAGACATCGCGGATATCGTGGGGCCGGGTACGGTCCAGCCAGAATCGAATTTCGCCGTTGCCGGGTTGGCGCGCCAAGTGCACGCTGTACCGCGCTTGCATAAAGCGGTTGCCCTGAACCAGCTCGACACGAGCGCTTCGGGACGAGGTGCTCAGAAGTCGCGCCGACCTGGTCTTCGGCAGCGCTCTCGGCAAATTCTGTACATTTTCTAGCGCGGCCATCACCTGCTCCGGCTGAGCGCGCACCAGCTGTTGGGCAACGCCTCCGACATAAACACCGCCGTCGTGCTCGAACTTCACGGGGTGCGAAACCACCTCGCCCGCGAGCAACCGGCCGCGCTCCACCGGGGTGAGCTTCTCAGCTGAAGGGCGCGCGCCCAGTCTCGCAAGGGCTGGTGGCTGCGGGGTACTCGGAGGATCCGCTTTGAGCTCGCCGGCAACTCCGAGCGTCGCGAGGCTGGCGGCGACCAGGATGATCGGAATGATGCGCTTCGAAGGTCTACTGGAACCTGACACGGTACAACCCTGCGGGGCCGCGTTCGCGGCGGGAACGTTAAATGTATTCACCCAGGCCAGCGTCACCACACCTGAAAATCCGCGAATTTGAGGTGAGGGCTACGTGCACGGCTCGAATTCAGTGCGCCGGAGCACTTGGTAAAAAATCGTAAAACATTGTAACCAGGCGTCAGTGCCGCATTTTCCGCTAAAATGAACGTGGCTCTCTCGTGAGCCCAGGTTGCCGCGCTGCTCGCCGTGCGCCTCGCGGCCGGCTGCGGTAGACGCCAGCGCAGAAGCTTTCTGAGGCAGCCTCGAACAACAATCAAAGGAAGCCTATGGCCGCCGTTCCCTCAAGCATGCTTTCACTCGGCACGGCACTGCCGAAGTTCTCGTTGCCGGATACCGTGACCAACCGGGTGGTGAGCTCCGACGAGCTCGCGGGCAAGCCGATAGTGGTGGCGTTCATTTGCAATCACTGCCCGTACGTGAAGCACATTCAAGCGGGGCTCGCCGAGTTCGGTCGCTATTGTCAGCAGAACGGCGTCAATATGGTGGCCATCAGCTCGAACGACATCCGGAGCTACCCCGACGATGCGCCCGACCGCATGGCCGCCGAAGCGCGTCGTGGCGGCTTCGTATTTCCTTACCTGTACGATGAATCGCAAGATGTCGCCAAAGCCTTTCACGCCGCTTGTACGCCGGACCTTTACCTGTTCGATCTCCATCGCAAGCTCGTGTATCGCGGGCAGTTCGACGATTCACGCCCCGGCAACAAGAAACCGGTTACCGGCGCCGATTTGCGGCATGCGGTGGACGCCGTTCTGGCCGGAGGCAAGCCCACCTTGGACCAGAGGCCGAGCATCGGCTGCAACATCAAATGGCGCTGATGCCGTCCGGCTTCAGACTTCGAGCGTGAGCCGCCTCTTCGCCCTTGCTTGGTTTCTTTGTGCTCTGGAGCTGGTTCGGATTGCCGCGGCGGGGGCGGACACCGCTCCGGCGCCCGTGGGCGTGGTGGATCTGCACGTCGACCTCTCCTACCAGCTAAACTACAAAAAGCGGCCTTTCGACCGCGGTAGCGGCCAGTTCGTTGCGGATGAGCTCGAACGCGCAGGAGTGGTGGGGGTGGTATTGCCGCTTTATATTCCGAGGGAGGTGTCCCCAGAGGGACCCCGGGGTTTGGATCTGGAAAGCTCTTACGCGCGGGTCTTGGGTTCGCTGATCGCCCATGCGGTGTATTCGCCGCCGGGCTGTGTTGGGGGCAAAGGCCGTGTTCGCACCTGGCTAGCTTTCGAGGGCGCCACTCCGCTCCGCGCCGATGCGCAAGCGGTGACCTCCTGGGTTGCGCGCGGCGTCCGGCTCTTTGGTTTGGTGCACACTTACGATAACCAGCTGGCCACCTCGTCCGGACCGAGAGCCCCGGCCCGAAGCGGACTCACCGAGGCGGGTCGCGCGCTAGCCGAGCGCGTGCACGCACTCGGCGCGTTCCTGGATGTTTCCCACGCTTCCGATAGAACCGTGTCGGATGTGCTCGAGCTCGCTCGGCGCGCCGGCGCGCCGGTCGTCGCCAGCCACTCGAATTCGAGATCCATCACACCGCACCGGAGGAACCTGAGCGACCAGCAGGTGCGCGCCATTGCGCAAACCGGGGGTATCATCGGAGTAAACTTCCATTCCGCGTTTTTGGCAGAGGGCCGCCGCGCAACTTTGGAGGACGTGGTCCGGCACATCCGTCACCTAGTTGCGGTTGCCGGGGTGGACCACGTCGCCATCGGGTCGGACTTCGAGGGGGACATCCGCCCCCCGGCCGAGCTGGCGAGTGCGACCCGTTTCCAGAGTCTGGCTCAGGCCCTGCTGAAAGTCGGCATGACGCGCCGGGATGTCGAGAGCATCTTCCATCGGAACGCCCTCAAGCTTCTTTGCAAGGAGTAACCGGCGCCGGCGGAAAATTTTTCGGTTCACGGCCACCCGCGGTCAGTGCTACGAGGGTGCACCATGGGCGAAGCCGAATCTCGTTATCTCGATGCTTTTCCAAGCTGGCTCCAGGGACTGGGCGACGACGCTCGGGTAATCTCCGGCGTGCTCAAGAATAAAAACGCGCCCGAACCCGTTCGAAAAGGAGCGGCAGCGGCTCTAAACTACTTGTTTCGCTCGCTGGACTTGATTCCTGACGGGATCGAAGACCTGGGGTACCTGGATGACGCGTTTGTATTGCGGGTTGCGGCTGCGGGACTCGATGCTGAGGCGCTGAGCCAAGCCGACGGCACCGGCACCCTCGCGCGCCTTTCCAACGAAGCGGCACTCATCCGGGAGTTTTTGGAATCGGATTATGCGCGGCTCGAGAAATACGTTCGGGGGCTCGAGAAGCTCAGCGCGCGCGGCCGCACCGCGGAGGACATCGTCGAAAAAGACTCGGTGCTCGCCGAGTTCGTGCGCGAAGTCGAATCGTGGGCCGGTGCTTACGGCGCGCCCTCTTTCAATCGCGACGAAAAGAATTTGGTAAAGCTCCGGGCCTTTCTCGGCACCAAGCTGCCTGCGGCGGACTGAGCGGGTCCGCCGGCCCTAAACCAGCACCGGCTGTCCCGCAGCGTCGTGCGCGGCGGAGCCGGAAGCCACGAGCTCGTTCAAAAGGTCCCGGCACTCCGGTTTGCCCTTCAGGTTATTGAGCAGGGTCTGCGAGTGGTTATGAAAGCCCTTTTCATACTCGAGCCCCTCGCGCGCGCGAGCACCGACCTTCTCTCGACCCGCGGCCAAGTCCTCTTCCAGCGCTTCGGCGTAACGGGCGAGCTGGGCGCGTAACTCGTCAATCTGACGGCGCATGTCCCGCGCCACGGCCTCCCGTTCCTGACGACGTTTGGTGCGAGTGGCGAGCCACTGTTTGCGAGCTTCCACCATGGCGTTAGCGGCACCGGCCTGTTCGAAGACCACGCGGGAGCTGTTGCCCGATCGCTCGGCGCGCTCGGCCAGCGCGAGCTTCTCCTGCGCCTGCTGCTCCGCACGGGAAAGTTCCTGACTTGCGATCTGCTCTTCCTCTCCGTAAGCGGATGCCTCTCGAAGCGCGCGCGATTCTTCTTGGGCCAGCTCCTCCACTTTGCGCCCGATCTCGGCACGCAGTGCGCGGCCCCGGCGCTCGAGCGCCTCGAGCTTGCGCGTGTGACTGGCGACTTCTCCTTCCAGGAGGTTGGCTTTCTGCGACAAGTCCCAGAGGGATGCCAGAGCCGCTGCGGCTTCGGCGGGAGCGGTGCCGGTCGGATAGGCGCGCGAAAGCATGCGCGAAAACAAGCTGGTTCGATTGGCCCACTCCGTGACGCTGAGCGAACGGCTCGGCGGAGCCGGGGGCAAGGCGGGGGAAGCCTCCGCGCCTTCTCTTTCCCAGGAGGTGCTGGGGAGCGAGCGTTGCAGGGCCTTCAGCTCTTCGAGCAAATGGTGGCCATCGCGGTAGCGCTTGCGCGCGTCTTTCTCCAAAAGCCTGAGCACGATCCGCTCGGCAACCGGATGGCAATCCTTACGAATGCCGCTCGGGCGCGGCGCTGCGGCACTGCGCTGCATTTCGAGCAGGGTCTCCCGGTCCGCGGCGCGAAATGGCAGTTGACCGGTCAGCATCTCGAAAAATAGGATCCCGAGCGCGTAGAGATCCGAATGCGGCCCGGCTTGCTCTCCGCGCGCCTGCTCGGGCGACATGTACTCGGGCGTGCCGAACACGGCTCCCTTGGGTGCCAAGCGCGGGTCGTGAGCCAGCGCAGCCAGGCCAAAATCCAGAATTTTTACGAAATCCTTTCGTCCACCGCGTGCCGTAAGCAAGATGTTGTCACTCTTCAAGTCGCGATGCACCACGCCCAGGTCGTGCGCGCGCGACAGTGCCGCTCCCATTTGCTCAATGATGTCCACTGCGCGCTGGATCAATAGCGGGCCACGCGCAATCTCCGCGGACAACGGCGTCCCCACCAAGTACTCCATCACCAAGTAGAGCTCGCCATCGTCGGTCTCCCCGATGTCGTGGATGTCGATGATGTGAGCGTGGTCGACACGATTGGCGGCGCGCGCCTCGCGCAACATCCACGCGCGCAGGTGTGTCTCGCTGCGCAAGTCCGGGCGGATGAGCTTGACCGCGACCAGCCGATCGATGAGCACGTGCCGCGCTCGATAAACGATACCCATGCCGCCTTCCCCGATGCGAGCCTCCAGCCGATATCTACCCGCAATGACCCGTCCAAGCGAAGGGTCCTCGGCGCCTCGACCGCGAGAAACACCGGTTCTCTGTTGCGCTGGCTGTGCCATGGGATGAGATTATTGCGACGTTAAAAAATCGCGCAGACGGTGCAACAGGGGATAATAGGTCAACCCAGCAATCAAAAAAAGGGGCTAATGCGCGGCCCCCGG
>DASXTY010000190.1:0-4307 GCA_036505155.1 Polyangiaceae bacterium
GCTAGCCCTGCAGGCGGACGGCAACTTCTATTTTCTCGAAAGTGCCGGCGCGGTGAACGATGTGTTCACCGAGGAGCTCAGCTACTTCACGGTTCCGGTCGCCTTCGACCTGAAATTGAACGTCCGGGCGGGAACCGACTATCAATTCGGCCGAGCGCTGGGGACGCCCTTCTGGACGGACACCGCCGACGGCGGAACGCTTTCCATCCCGAGCGTGTTCATCGCGCACCGCCAGTCCGCTCAGGACGTCACCGCCACCAACGGCCGCCGCGGTGGGGGCTCGGAGCTCCTCATCGAATTGATGCCGAAGTCGGCGGGCGGCGCAGCCGGCGCGACGGTTGCGGACGTGGACATGACGTTTCGCGAACCGGGGACCAACCGAATCGTGACCAGCGCGGTCTCCGCTCCCTATCCGTACCCGCCGCAGGAGCTTCAGCCCAAGGGCTATTTCGCAGCCGACAATATCGCTGCAGTGCAGAAGAGCTTCGTGATGCTCAACATCTTCGTGGGCATGGAGTCCGTGGTCAACGACTTTGCAGCGCGGCGTGCCGGTCTGAACACAATGACTCAACTGGATTCGCTGATTGCCGCGGTGGAAGACTACAACTTCGAAGTGCAGGACACCGACATCGCGCTCGACCTCGAGCTTTTGAGGAAACTGCGGCAGAACCTGGTAGCGAACGGTGTGCCCGATGGCTCGTCACCACCTCCAGCAGATCCCTGGCCGGCGGACTGATCCGCAGCGAGCGAACTGGCGCATGGCTCGATAGAGTACATACTTTGCGTCAGCTGGTGAAATCAGCCGGCCTCTGCTCAACATTTCAGATGTTCGAACTCACAGCCGACGAGGAGCGCGATTTCTACCATCGGGGGTTCTTCATCCGAACGGATGTGTTCAACCAGTCGGAGATAACCGAAATCAGCTCGGCTCTGGATGTTCTCTACGCTCTCTCGCGGTTGCTTGAGCAGACCACGGTGCTGAACGGCACTCAGTTCGTGCTCGAAAAGGGCGTGCTTCGAAGGGCGGTTTGGTGCGGAGCCGCTCAGCCGGTCCTCTTGAATTACAGCCAGGACCGAAGGATCACAGTTGCTGTATCCGCATTGCTCAGAAGTCGTGAGGCACAGCATCTGATCTGTCAGGCTCATTTCAAGATGCCAGGCGATGGAGTGGGGTTCCGCTGGCACCAGGACAGCGAGAACCGCGGCTACGGCACTTCGGATTGGACCGATGTGAACGGAACCGGAAGTTACGTGCAGACGCTGATTGCCGTTGATCCAATGACCAATGAAAACGGCCCTATCTTGTTCGCGCCGGGATCCTGTAAACGCGGGCACTTAGGGCTCAACCAAATGGAAGACCCCTCCCTGGCATTCGACTCCAAGACCCTCATTTCGTTGCTCGTGAGCCCCGGAGCCGTCGCGTTCGTCGGTCCCTACACCATTCACGGTAGCCTTCCCAACAGCTCCTCCGCGCCAAGAAGAATCTTCATCAACGGGTACGCTTGTCCCAACGCGAACAAACGGAAATACCCGGGTGTCGGCTCGGGTCGAATGCTAGAGCTAAGATAATGCGGCTCCCGCCGAGCGCGTCAGGAGTTGACCTGGAACCAATGTTCTGGCAGCGCTTCGCGCTCGGCTTGGAACAGGTCCGACATCAAGGCGTCGGTATCTTCGATCGACTGGGCTAACGGATCAGTGAGAAGCGCACGGCGCAGCAGAGCGCGATCCTGCCGGTAAATCGCTTCGGCGGTGAGCTCGTGCGTGTCGAGCACGGTTTCGCACATGGCTCGAACGCCGCGCGGCATCGGTCCGATGGGAACCGGGCGCGGACCGTCCAGGTCCACATCGCAATAGAGCTCGAGGAAAGCGTCGCTGGCCATGTTGGTGATGGCCCCGCGGTTGGCGGTGTTGATGAAATACCGCTTGCCGAGCTTCGCCCACATGCACTCGATGATATCCGTCGCCAGATCCGGTCCAAACTCGGTATCGAATTCCGCAATCGGCGCTGCGCCGCTCACATAGGCGTCCACTCGCTCCCAGACTCGCCGGGTCCAAGCCTCTCGCTCTAGCGCCGAAAATAAGGTGAGTGGAGCGTATTTTTGCTGGGTCTGGTTGTGACCCTGCCAAAAGCGTACGTACTCCTGGGTGTGCCACATGTTGGTCGGGAGGCACCCGAAGGCATCGTACAGCTCTAGGCCGCGACCAAAGACTCCCCAAGTCTTTTCGACCTCGTCGGGCGGACGCTCGCGTTGGGCGGCGGCGATCTTCGGCACCAGGTCTTCGCCCCGATATTCCGCGCGGATGAGCCATGTAAAGTGGTTCGGGCCCGCGGTCAAAACTTGCATTTCGCGGTCGATGCGCTGGTCGTATTGCTCCTTGGTACAAATTCCGGCCAGCGCCGCGTATTCACGCTTGAGCCCGTAAAAGCCCGGACCGTAGGACTGTCCGTCGCAGAGGGCGAAGCTCTTCAGCCCTGGAAAATGACGCATCAGACCGATTCCGTGGACAGCCGCCGGATTGATGTAGTTGAGAACCCAGGCGCCGGAGCACAGCTCTTGGACATCCTGGCAGGCGCGGACGATCTCCGGGTACTCCCGCATCGCTCGATAGACCCCGCCCGGTCCAATGGTATCGCCCGAAATCATGCGGATTCCATATTTCGCGGCGAGCTCGCAATCCACGCCGCGAAAATGTGCGTTTTTATAGGCGAAGCTCAACACCACGAAATCCGCTCCCTCCAGCACATCGCGTCGATTGGTCGAGGCTTCGAGCTTCAGCGGCACACGGTGGTGCTCGATCACCAGCCGTGCGAGCCGGGCCATCTTGCTCAGTCGGTTGGCGTCGGTGTCGACCAATGCCAGCGTGCCCCGGCGGAGGTGCCCGGAATGCACCATTTGCCAGATGGAATTCCGGCCGAAAAACAAGCTACCAGCACCCAGAATGACGACTTTAGGTGGTTGCACGATTCAGCCTCGCGATGATGTTTGGGGGTGAAAGACTGTGCGACCTGTACCGAAAGATCACATACCGAAGACGCCAGTGATGGTGGTTGAGCGGACTTTGTCAGGAGGCTCCGAGCTTGCCGCGCGACCAGCGCCTCCACCACTGATGCAGACGCCGTCCTTAGCCTGGCACAGTTTTGCCTTGGTGCACACCGTCGCGAGCTGACAGTCGCCCGAGGACGCGGCGATGCAGACTCCGTCCTTGGCAGAGCATTTTCCTTCGAGCTTGCAGCGCGCGGATTGTCTGCAGTCTGGGCCGGACACAGCCACACATTTGCCCTCCTTGAAAGCGCACTTTCCGTCATTGGAGCAGGCCTTGGATTTCTTGCAGTCCGCTTCCTTGGCCTGGCAATGGCCAGCCACCGCTGAGCATTCACCGCCTTCCGTGCAAGCGGCGGACTTTGCGCAATCGTCGTCCGAGCCCGCCACACACCGCCCGAAGCGAGCGCTGCAGAAGCCGTGCTTTGCACAAGGGCTTTCCACCTCCACCTTGGTATCGTTGTTGCCCGCGCAGTGCCGCGCGGAGAGTGCCACGCATTTGCCGCCTTTCATCACGCAAAGCCCCTCCGTCTCACAGGTTTTCGAGCACTCCGTGTGAACCGCACGGGAAAGGTCTACGCAGCTTCCCTGATACGCGTCGCAGCTTCGCCGGTTTCGACAGTCCTCCGAAGCTTTGCAATCATCGTCGCTCACCGCAACGCACGAGCCCTGCTTGGCGTGGCATTTGCCGTTCATGCTGCAAAGCTTGGAAGATTTGCAGTCTTCATCCCCGCCAACCACACAGACGCTCAGGTCGTTCGACGTGCACTTGCCCTCTCGCGTGCACTCAGGTGTTGTCTTGCACGAGTCGCTGCTGTCACACGCAGCTACGGTCCCGAGCAACAGCGCGACCTGAATACAAATATGACGGATCCTGAAATCATGGAGCATCTTCGACCTCCGGGGCGTTGAGGGCTAAGCCACATCTTACGCCACCCCGCTCCGGCACCATGCAAGATAGGCGCTTTCGTGAATACCGGCTAAAACGATGGCCTTTTCGATCAACCGCTCCCGCTCCCTGAAAGACCACGCCGCAGTCACCGGAACCGTCGCACCTCGGCGATGCGCTCTTCCGAGAAGCCCTCCCAGGTACACCGCCAGAGGGTCCAAATCAGCGGGTTGTAGCCGAGTGAGATTCAGCTTGTCCTCCTGCGGCGCCAGCCTTCGAACCAACATCGGACATCCATCGAGCTCCGTCAGCCCCAGCATGCGCGGCAGCTGGGAAGGCACGCTTTCATCGCCGTCACAACGCGCAGGTTCTGGGGA
>DASXTY010000191.1:0-3774 GCA_036505155.1 Polyangiaceae bacterium
TCAACTCGGCGCGCATCAACTGGTTGACTTTCGGCAGTAACTATAACCAGGTGGTGACCAACGCCGCCGATACGCCGGTTTCCGACGGGCACGGATTCGTCACCGAATACGCCGGTCCGAGCAGCGTTGTGGGCACGAACGGCGTTTACAGTACGCAATGGGATTCCACCAAGTTTCAGAATATTGCCCCCGAGCTGGTCGTGAGTGAGCTGCAGATTCAAAACCTGGTGCAGTGCTTTGGAACTTGCACCTATTCACATCCCATGGTGAAGCCGCTGCTCGAGGAGTTTTTGCCTCGCCCCGCGGGTATCACCGAAGATCAGTTTTACAGTAACCTCGCGCTGTACAAGAGTCAGATCGACATGACGGCGTGGAACGCGGCGGGCTTTTCCCAGAAGTTCGACGAGCGCATCGTCCAGCCCGGGCTTCACGCGGTGGAGATACTGGGCAAAAATCCCTATCTCACGCGGCTTTTCACCACCATCTCGCCGAGCGAGATGACCCTCGACCCGGAGTTTCGTCATCGGGCCGATCTGCCCAACGTGGCGCTTACCTCACCCTCCGATCCGACGACTCAGGCCAACCAACGCATCTTGTGCGATGGCCGGAGCCTCTTCACTCTGCCGGATGGTCAGCAGATCCTGCTGAACGGAAACACACTCTACAGCGGCGCCACCTGGCCAGACTTTTCCGATACGCCCTGGGCAGCCACGATTGAAGACATTCCGGCTACCGGAGACCCGGTGGTGCTGGTGGATAATAGGAAGCGGATTCAGAGCGACGTCGACGCCAGTAATGCCCGCAATGGCTGGCCCGGTGACGAAGGGGCCTGCGCTTGCAGCGTCCCCACGAGCCGGCCCATGAGTCCACTCGTACCGCTCGCCCTGGGAGCGGTGGGTCTCTGGTGGGGCAGGCGCCGGGCGCGAGGTTTAGTCTGACGACGACAGCGATTGAGTGAGCGAGTTGCCGTGCGAGCGCCTAAGTGTACAATGTACATATGCGACGATATACCGCGGCACAGGCGCGTCAACGTCTAGCGGAAGTGCTGGATACTGCTAAAAGCGGAGAGGCAGTCGTCATCGAACGCCGCGGGGAGCGCTTCCGTGTCGCGCTGGATAGTCTGGCCATTGGGAGCTCACGGCGCCTTCACCCTCTCGGCAAAAGCCCGCTCCCAGTGCTGGCCGTCGAATCGCGTCGTCTCGAGCTGGTCTAAGTTTACGCCTTCCAAGCAGCGCACGTTCACGTCGATCTTGTCGGGGTCCGAGCGCGGCACATAGAAGCCGTGAATCCCGCAATGCCGGCAGAACTCGTGCTTCGCAGTTCGGGTGTTGAACTCGTACAGGGAAAGCTCATTTTCACCGCGCAGCAGCTCAAACTGCTCGGGTGCAACTATCCAGTGCAAAAATGCCTTCTTCTGGCAGATCGAGCAGTTGCAAATGACGACGCCCCGGAGCTCCCCGGTGACGCGGAAGCGCACCCGGCCACAGTGGCAGCCGCCTTCATAAGTCGTCACCGCTCATCTCCATCCTTGATGCGCCCTTGCCGGGCAACCGCCTCCGTGGCCTTTTTTACCGCTTCCGGATCGCCGAGGTAACGGCCGCCGCGCTGCACCGGCCTTAGCTCGTCATCGAGCTCGTAGACGAGCGGTATGCCGGTGGGGATGTTCAGCTCCATGATGTCCGCCTCATCCATCTGGTCCAAGTGCTTGACCAACGCCCGCAAGCTGTTTCCGTGCGCTGCGATGAGCACGCGATCGCCGCGGCGAACCGACGGGGCAATCTCGCTTTCCCAATGGGGGAGGAAGCGAGCAACCGTGTCCTTGAGGCACTCGGTTTTAGGAATACTGTCGGAGTCCAATTCCGCGTAACGGCGGTCACGGCCCGGCCAATATTCATGGCTCGGATCCAGCGGAGGCGGCGCGACATCGTAGCTCCGCCGCCAGATCTGCACCTGTTTTTCGCCGTGACGCTGAGCGGTCTCGCTCTTGTCGAGCCCTTGTAGCGCGCCGTACATGCGCTCGTTGATGCGCCAGCTGCTCTTTACCGGAATCCACATCAGGTCGAGCTCTTCGAGAACGATCCACAAGGTCTTGATGGCGCGTTTGAGCACCGAGGTGTACGCGACATCGAACGTAAAGCCTCCATCGTTGAGCAGCCGACTCGCCTGGATCGCTTCCTGGACGCCGAGCTCACTCAATGGAACATCTACCCAGCCCGTAAAGCGGTTATCCTGATTCCACTGACTTTGACCGTGACGGAGCAAGACCAACGTTTTCATGCGACGGTCATTTTACAGCGTCGTGCTTCGTCTCGACCAGTCCTACCCGGGTTCAAAAAACGAAGTCGTCCCCTGGGTTGTGGGGGGTCGATTCGTGTCGTAGCCTGAGCAGCATGATCGAGCGAAAATCCGGGCGATCGGGACTCCGAACCAGTCGAGTCGCGCATATCGGCTGGGCGGCCATCGTCGCTCTGGGTCTGGCCAGCTGCGACGACAGCGCCAAACATCAAACGGAAATCGCCAAGATTCAGCGGCAAGCCGCCGAGAGCGCGGCCAAGGTTGAACGCGACGCCAAGGAAAAGATTGCCGCCGCGGAAAAGCAGCTGGAGACCATGCGGGCGGAGCTGGCCGATGCCGCCGCCAAGGCCAAAGCGGAAGCAGACCAGGCGGTGAGCACGGCGCAACAGAGCGCCGACGAGCAAGCCAAAGCCGCGAAGGCCGCGCTGGACAAGGCGCGCCAAGCTTACAAATCGGAGGCCCGCTTGAGGCTCACCGATCTGAACAAGACAACCGCCGAAGTTCAGGCCAAGTCCGCCAAAGCATCGGGGGCAACGCGAACCGCGGTGAACAAGCTCCTGCAGAAAGTCGTGGAGCTTCAAAAAGCCGCCGGCAAGGACATCGCGGAATTCGACAAGGCCACGCTCGAAACCTTCAACACGGTGAAAGCCAAGGTGGACAAGGACCTTGCGGCTCTCAAGGCGGCAATTGCGGCGGCGCGAGCCAAGGTGATGTGAAGGCTGGTCTCAGCGGCACCGGAAAGAGCGTGTGGTGCACGGCATATTTCCCGATGGAGGGCGACCGAGCCCGCCTCGGTGCCACCATCGCCAACTTTCGCGCGGTTCTCGAGACGCAGATGCCGCGCTGATCGCCGAACATCGCGTCGTGCTGCTGGCGGTGGTGCTGGAGCTCACCGCACGTCTCTCACGCACAACGTGACGCTCCTCAGCTCGAACACCCGAACAACGGCTCGGGACCATGCTGCCGAGCTTCCGTGTGGATCATCGGGCAGTACCCGGGATCGTCCAGGTGAGAGACGTAGAAGTCCGTGGCCTCCGGCTCTGGACGAGAACGTTCAGTGCGCACGTGCACCACGAAGCTCCGGCGCGGCCATTCTTCCAGGTTGGGGCCGCTACCGTGGATCGTGAGCTTCTGGTGCACCGCCACTCCGCCTGGGGAGAGCACGACGGCATCCTCCTGCCATTCGCCGCTCTGCCGCCGGGCTTCAAGTTCCAGTGAGAAGAAGGCGCTGCCCTCGGCTTGCTCGCCCCACGCGTGCGAGCCGCGCACGTATCGCATTGGCCCGGCGGATTGCGTCAGCTCCGAGAGCGCAATCCAAGCGGTGAACACTTCGCTGTCCGGCGTCCAGTACTTCCAATATTGCCGGTCCTGATGCCAGCCTACCTTCCCCGCCTCCAGGGCCGCGCGAAATCCCGGGGCGACCCCTAGGTCGCTTCCGACGCTATGTCCGGCCGGTGGCTTTACCAGCAGCTGCACCGC
>DASXTY010000192.1:0-2861 GCA_036505155.1 Polyangiaceae bacterium
CGCATCTCGTAAGTGAACTGCTCTTCCTTGGTGGGAATGTGCAAATAGTTGGGAGCGATGGCCCGCACGAACGCGTATTTGTACGGCATGGGCTTGCTTCGGTCGGGTTCGACCTGAATCGCCTGAGCGATCGGGTGCTCCAATCGAACCGTGGCGTCCGGCCCCGCGCACACGAAGCCGAGCGGCCGCAGTGCGTACCACCCTTCCGGACAGTCGCCCCGTGCCACTGGTTTTTCGGACCGCGCAACACGCGCCCCCACTCGCAAATAGCCAACCGCTTCGGCTCTTGATTCTGGACGCGACCGCACGAACACCTGCATTGCCAGCGGCGCGAGCTTCGACCCCCCTTCAGCCGGGACGGGAATCCGCGAAAAGTCCGTAGCTTGCTCGGCGACGCTCGGGCGAGACGCAAGCTTGGCTGCGGCCAGAGCCGGCGCCCGGCTCGACTCGGATGGCTGAGAGCAGCCTGAATTCAGCGCCGCCGCCATCGCGAGCGCCGACCGATAGACCGCGCCACGGCCCGATACCGGCCGCACGCGGGGGGCAAACACGGCGCGAACCGAGGTGCTGCGACCAGTCATGGGCACTGGATGCCAAAAGCTCGCGGTTCGGCCAAAAAAACGGCGCCCCGGGGAGTAAGATTGGGGTTGCCAGCGGAGCCAAAGCTTTGTCTCCTTGATCCGCTACGCTCAACCTGGCGAAAGCCGCGGTAAGGGAACCATGCCAAAAAACACGCTGACCATCACCGATAATCGAACCGGGAAGAGCTACGAGATTCCCATTACCGACGACACCGTCCGGGCCATGGACCTGCGTCAGATCAAGGTCGCGGAGCCCGACTTCGGTATGATGAGCTACGACCCGGCCTTGATGAATACGGCGTCTTGTCGTTCCGCCATCACTTACATCGACGGCGACCAAGGCATCCTGCGTTACCGCGGATATCCGGTGGATCAGCTGGCTGAGCACACGACGTATTTGGAAGTCGCGTATCTTCTGATCCACGGGGAGCTCCCCACGCGTTCCCAGCTCGACGACTTCACTCGAGAGGTGACACTGCATACCTACGTGCACGAAAACGTTCGCACCTTCGTCAATGGTTTCCGATATGACGCCCATCCAATGGGAATGCTGGTGGCAACCGTCGGCGCGCTCAGCACTTTTTATCCGGAGGCGAAACACGTGCTGGACGCGGAAATTCGGCGCTCTCAGATGGTGCGCCTCATCGCCAAGATGCCCACTTTGGCCGCCTGGAGTTATCGCCACAGCGTGGGAATGCCATTTGTCTACCCGGACAACCAGCTCAGTTACACCGCCAATTTCTTGAACATGCTGCGGCGGATGGGTGGCACAAACTACAAGCCACACCCGGAGGTGGTTCAGGCGCTCGACGTATTGTTCATTTTGCACGCCGACCACGAGCAGAATTGCTCCACCAATGTGATGCGGAGCGTAGGAAGCTCGCGGGCCGATCCGTATTCGGCGGTGGCGGCGGCGGCGGCGGCGCTGTACGGCCCGCTACACGGCGGGGCCAACGAAGCCGTGCTCAGGATGCTGCGCGAGATTGGATCGATCAATCACGTGCCGGCGTTCATCAAGGAGGTGAAGAGCGGCGTCGGCGGAAGATTGATGGGATTTGGCCACCGGGTTTACAAAAACTACGACCCCCGGGCGCGTGTCATCAAACGCCTCGCCGATCAGGTGTTCGACATCGTTGGCAGGAGGAGCGCACTCTTGGGAGTGGCACTGGAGCTCGAGAAGATCGCGCTCAGCGACGAATACTTCGTGAGCCGAAAGCTCTATCCCAACGTCGACTTTTACTCGGGCCTCATCTACGAGGCGCTGGAAATACCCGTGGACATGTTTCCGGTTTTGTTTGCCATCCCCCGAACCTCGGGCTGGTTGGCGCAATGGGAAGAGCTGCTTCTGGACAAGGAGCAGAAGATTGCGCGGCCACGCCAGATCTACGTGGGGCACGGCGAGCGCCCCTTTATCCCCTTCGAGCTTCGCACTCGATCCGTTGCTCCGGCAGCGCCTTCGCCGCTACCCGAAGCGGACTGATCTCAGTGGACGCTCAGTCGGTCGTCGGCCGCGGGAAACGCCAATTGTCCCGCGTAAGACTCGCAGAACGAGCGCAGCGCGAACAAGAGTTCCGCATTCATGTCGACGAAATGCAGCGCGACCTCATCACCTGTGCAGCGAACCACCTGGGCGGTGATTTCCACCCCAACCCCATTGGGGAGCTCGAAATACACTTCCAGCTTGATGCCAACCGGCAAGTGTGCCGATAGGTCAACCGCTAGTCCGCTCTGCGAAACGTTTCGGCAGCGGCCCGTGTGATGGGAAACCTGCGCGTCGAGCATGGCGGGGACCGTCAGAGGCACTCGGTCGTGCCCACGCCGGTCCAGGACCCGCTCCGAAACGGGGCGGGTCGGTGTGGAATCCAAAGCGGCCATACCCCTAAAAACGTGCATAAGCCGTACCACCTTACAGTCCAGTGAAAACCGGCCAAATGCCGCGGATCAGCGGACCGCGGGCCCCTGCAATCGTTGCATACTGCAGCCCACCCGGTGCCATCGTGGCCATGGGCCCTACCCCGGCGGGTTCGGCGCGAGCGCGCCGGGTGGGACAAATAACCCCAGCTCTTTCAGCAGCTTCTGCATATCCGCGGGCAACGGGCTCGTGAAACGGAGCGGCTTGAGCGACGTGGGATGAATGATGCCCAGCTCCGCGGCGTGCAACATCACCCGCGGTGCCGGCACGCATGACCGCGCTCGAGGCGGCGCGTGCAGGCGCCGAGTGTACACGCGTTCGCCGGCCAAAGGATGACCGGCTTCAAAAAGCTGAATTCGAATTTGGTG
>DASXTY010000193.1:0-3577 GCA_036505155.1 Polyangiaceae bacterium
CTAATTTGCACAGGTGCAAAATGAAATCAGATAGGTCGAAGCCCGACACACACGCCGCTCCATCTCGGTCCACGCATAAAGTCAGTGAAGATGCCGCTCCTGCGGCGCCCGCAGCGCCGGAATCGGCAACACCCGAATCAAATGCGGCACCGCCCACAGCATTGCCCCCGCTGGACTGAACACCACCCGTCGACGTGGTCCCACCCCCGCCCGCCGACGTCCGCCCACCCGATCCAGAGGCCCGCCCCCGCGCCAGATTCAGCCTTTTGCTGCCCGACTTTGCCGCCGCAGCCGAAAGACAGGACAAATGCCATGGTCAGAAGCAGCGCGACCCGCACTGGAAAAACAAGCCTACTGCGCGACAGGCGAAGGCGCCACCACCTTTTGCGTTTCGTCGTCCGGAGAATCGTCTTCCTCAGTTGGCACTAGCTCAATTTCGCTTTCATCATTCTGGGATGCGCCCGACGGGCTGATCAAGGTCACTCCAGTGCGAGACATGCCAGTCCTCGGTTACGCGAGGAAAAAAGAAAGCGCGGTCAATCCAAGTGAAGGTCTTAACAACCGGCATGAACGCATTGCTGCCGTCCCGCGTAGTAGTGAGCGGGAACGAGCTGCAACTCAACGGGCTTGTCGTGCATAGCCGACCCTCAAGGCGCACGTAGGGTGGGCCACAAAGCGTATTTGCCCCGGGCACCTGGTACCAGATCACTACTTGCTCCGGGCCCAAGGAAGAAGCCGGCAAGAGCGCTGCCGAATAAGGCCGCCCGAGTCGGATGGTGGTGCAGTCCTTCAAAACCATGCTGAAATTGGCGATGCCGGTTGCGATAGTGACCGGTCCGGACCAGGTTCCGCTTACTTCCTCGAACGCGGACATGACCAACCGCTGAAGGCGATGACGAATACCGTATGCGCGCTCGTAACCAAAATCGGATGGCCACCAACCATCATGGGGGGCGGCTGAGTTGCTTAAACCGCTTGGAGAAGCGGCCAAAGCCCCTCGACCAAATGTCGACGTTGCCGTGGTTGTTGTAAGCAGCATATACGCGGGCGCTCGTCGCAGCCATGGACCCACCGTCGTAAAAATCGTTTGCGCCGCTTGGGCCGTCCAAGCCATTCCGAATACATTGCATATGTACCTCCGGGTCGCGTAAGCGTCCGTTAGGAACAAAAGACTTCCCTGGCGTTATTAGGGCTATGCAGGCACCGCCACCCGGTGTCGGACGCTCGGTACTCGTCCAGACCACGCAGTCGTCACAAAAGCCGCCGCAGTTGGAACTACCAACTTTATGAACGGCGTCCCAAGCGTTCTTGGCGCTCGCCACATTTGAGTAGAACACAGTGTTTCCAAGTCGCGTCATTGCGGGGTCACCCCAAAGGACTGCAATACCCGGCGGAGGCCTTAACCTGAACCGCTTCCACCGAGAGCCAATGCCCTGGAACACGCTCCACCCCATTACGCTTGCGTCGAGACACACTGCGTCTCGGCGACCGGATCCTCGAACATCTTCTTCGGATCCCCCGCGTTATACCCAAACCAGGGGATCCCCCGAGCATCCAGTACACCGGCAGTTTCGGACTCATGCGAGGGAAGAAGTGGTGCAAAGTTGCTCGTGATGTCGGTCGCGCCTTCTAGGACGGCCTGTCGAACCGTCGCCGCGTTATCGTGCTCATGCGGGCCCTCACCGCCGCATGCAAATAGGGCCAGTGCGCCAACTAAAAGCCACTTCTTCAACACCTCGTTCCTCATATCAACACCTCGCTGGTCAGGCCCCATGGGAGGAAGCCGACGACTATTACAAGATCCATGTCGCGAGAAGTGCTTTCGATGCACCGTCTCTGCTACGTGGTCGTCCTTGTGTCAGGTGAGCCCTTTCCCCGGTGCCATACGCGGGAGCCGTCTCAAAATTGGGACGATCGCCGGATTCACCGGGGCTCTCTATTTTGCCGCGCTGACTCGGCCGGTCTCCGCGCGTGCCCAAGGCGCCGGATTGGCGCTATGTTCGCGAGATGCCGCTGGACGCAATCGTGCTACTCGGGTGCCGCATCGGCGAAGACGCCCGGCCGTACCCGGCAGCCGAGCGTCGAGCTCTGTGCGCAGCCCGAGCCTTTCACAGGGGAGAAGCCGGGCTGGTTATCGTAAGCGGCGGCAAGCGCTGGGGCGGTGTTGTGGAGGCCGAAGCGCTGGCAAAGTTTCTGGTGGCCCAGGGGGTTCCCGAGCAGTCGTTGCTGTGCGAGCTCAAATCGAATTCTACCCGAGAAAA
This sequence comes from Polyangiaceae bacterium, assembly GCA_036505155.1. GTDB lineage: Bacteria > Myxococcota_A > Polyangia > Polyangiales > Polyangiaceae > DASXTY01. The sequence continues at coordinate 2,262 of DASXTY010000193.1, forward strand.
TGCGTGGTTCGTTGCAGACCTCTTGAGAGCGCGCGATATGCGGCAGGTGATGGTGGTCACTTGTGACTGGCACATGCGGCGCGCGCTCGGTCACTTTCGCCGCGCCGGCCTGCAAGTGGTTGGGATGCCGGCAGTATCGCCGCCTCAGGCTTGGCCCGCGCGCACGTTTCGGTTTTTGCGCGAGCTCGTGAGCGGCTGGGTCGACCGGCGCGCGTGGAGTTGGTCCAAGCCGTGAGCATTCGGGAGACTTCCGGTTTTGGGGCGCTGGTCTTCTCTATTCTGCTGAGCCAGTGCCATGGCAAGAGCCGCGACGGGCGTGAAAGCAAAGAGGAGCCCAGGCTCGGCTCCAGCGTAGCGACGGCGGCGCCGGGCGAGGACGCACCGCTTTCGCGCGCCCGCGAGCTCATCGCGGTGGAGCAGCGGCGCGATTCCGCGAAAATTGTCGATTCGGATTTCAGCAGCCGCAATGTGATCGTGCGACGCCGCGCCGCGCGCGCGCTGGCTCGTATCGCCGACGCTCGTTCGTGGGACTTGTTGCGGAGATTACTGAGCGATGAGGACGAAACCACGGTGGCTTGGAGCGCATACGGCCTTGGCTACACATGCCAGGGACACGAGCTCGAAACCGTAAAGCTCTTGGTGGCGCGCGCCGCTTCGCTGACGGGCGTGCCCGGGCGTTCCAGCGCTGAGCCCCATCCGGCGGCGCTCGAATCGGTGGAACCGATGTTTGCGATCGCCGACGCGCTCGGCCGTTGCGGCGGGAGCCAAGCCGAGCGCACGCTGGTTGCGTGCCTCAGTCGTCCCTCGGATCGAGCAGAAGATGCCGCTCTGGCTCTGGGCAGGCTCGCTTTCAAGCAAGGGCGATTGTCCGACTCCAGCGTGGGCGCCTTGCTGGATGCGGCAAGCCGTCCGGCACCGGTGCAGAATGCGCTCTATCCGTTTGGCTGGACGGGCTCGCTCAGCCGCGCGGCGCAAGCTCGATTGCTCTCTGTCGCCACCGAAGCACTCAAAACTGCGGGCGAGCAGCGCGCGTACGCAGTGCGCGCGTTGGGTCGAACCGGGTCAAAGGCGGCGGCGGTGCTGGGCCGCGTCATGACGGAGGCGGGTTTTTCGGCTGCGGAGCGTGCTGACGCGATACGAGCGCTTTCTCATTTGAAAGGGGATGGCGATGCTCAGCAGGCGCTGCGCGCTTTGCTCGACAAGCTGGCCCCGTCTTTGCTCTCCGATCCTTCGCGCATGAGCCAAGACTTTGGTCTGTTGAGCGCGCTGCTCGAAGCGCTCGAGCCGCCGGTTTCCGGTGCGCGCGCAACATTGAC
>DASXTY010000194.1:0-5916 GCA_036505155.1 Polyangiaceae bacterium
GTTTACCTGGATCAGGCGAAGCTCGGCGGTTCCTGCAGTGCTGAAGCGATCGCCTTCGTGGTAGACGACTCCCAGCGAATCGGGCAAAAAGCTCGCCCAGCCGAGTGATTTGCCGTTGTCCACTTTCACATCTCGGCCCCCTGAGAATCCGGTGCCGTTGTAGTTCATGACGCCGAGGTGGCCGTCTCCCTGGTCCAAGTTGGTATACGCCACGTATTTGCTGTCGGGGGAGAAGCTGGGCGTCCAATACGTGGGCAGGCCCCCCTTGACCACGTTACCGCTCGAGGTATCGAGCAGGTCCGACGACCCCGGGCTTGGCGCCTTGTCCAGCCTTCCGGGATCGGTGCCGATGGAGAGGGCGCGATTGCCGTCGTAGGTCAGTCCCGCGTAATCGAATCGTTCGTCCGACGGGCTCGCCATTTGCGGCGGCGGGACGGCACCGCTGGTCAAGTCGAAAGTCCCGGTGGCGTTGGCGAGCACTTCTCCGTTGGCGCTCACCGAGTGGCAAGCAGCGCCGCAGTCAGGGATCAACGACTGCGCCGTAGCGCCGATGATCAAGCGCAGAGCTTCTATGTTCGGCCGGTACGTCGTGTAATAAACGACACCCTTTAGCTTGCCCGGCGCGGTGATCCACTGTTCTGTCTTCGGCCCGGTGACCTGCCCGCCGCACATCTTAGTGACCGACACATTCATCAGGTCCGAACCTGCGGTCGAGAGCTGCGCAGCCTTCCAGGCGTCGTCCGGGAAGGTCACCTTGAGCGGCGCGGTTTCCTTGGCCGCCTGCTCGTAGGTAAAGTGAGGCAGCGTGATCTTCAGGTAAGAGGCATCTGCACACGCACCCGCAAACTGCAGTTCTGGCGCCTGTAACCCGCGCGGAAACACGGTCATGTCGTACGGGTAGAGCCACTTGAACTGCGCGTCGCTACTGCCCCCCGCGATGAGCTTGCCGATGTCCGCGGCAGAAACACCGCCGACGTTGCTCTGAATGCTCACGTCAACCGTAACCTCGATGGTGGCCCGAGTGTTTCCCGCGACGGTGCCGGTGACTTTGACCACACCGCCGACGAAGCCGTTGGCTCGGAAGATGCCGTCCTGCCCAATCGAGCCGACGCGCGTGTCGTCCGTGTTCCACACCACGTCCGTTGCGTGCGAGCCGTCCGGAAGCTCCACGTAACACTGAGCTGTTTTCGGCGTGCCGGAGACCGCCAGGGTACCGGGGTCACACGCGATCTTCAGCACCGAGCCGTCGATGCCGACAACAATGGGGGTGATGTTGAGCATCCCGCCGGTGTTGCTGGACGTCCCCGTATCGAACCCGGAGGAGTCGTAGCTCGAATCTCCAAAGCCCGTATTGCCGCTCCCGCCGGTGGACCACCACACGGACCCGTCGCCGCGCTGCCGACCGCCGCTGCCGCCGGTGTTCCCGGCCCGTTTCACCGTACTCGACGAGCCGCATTGGGCTAGCAAAACGGCTGCCAGCAAGCTTCCGATCCCCAGCGTCCAACCGCCAATGAAACGCCCGAAGCAAGTTTTCATCGAAATGCCTCCACGAAACTCATGTATTCTAACGTTCTAGCGCCCCCCGGCGCCAGCCAAATCAGGGGCCGTAAACGAAATCGGCCCTCCGCTTTTGTCGGGGAGTACTCAGTTCTTGCTGGATTTCAGCTTTTGCCAGCTTGGGAGCGAAAGTGCAGAGGTGAAAGCCCGGTGGCTTTGCGGAACGCGTCGGCAAAGTGTTTGGGATTCGCAAACCCGAGCTCATAAGCGATGGTCTTGATGGGCGTTTGCGTAACCAGCAACAGCCGTTTCGCCTCGGTAATCCGGAGACCGCGCTGGTACGCCAGGGGCGATATTCCAACTTCGGCGCGAAACCGATGAGCCAGGCTGTACAGGTTCATTCCGGCGAACTGGGCCAGCTGCACCAGAGGGATTTTCCTCGACACATTGGCGGAAAGAAACGCCAGTGCGCGCGCCACGCTTTCCGCCGACCCAGGGCGCACGGGACGTCCCCGCGACGTCGAGCTGCGAGCTCCCAGTCGCCTCAGTTCCATCAGAAACTCCAGGACCTTCAATTTGCCTTCGCTCTTGAAGCTGAACTCCCAATCGTCGAGCGCGCGGCGCCCAATTTCGGTTAAGGTCGCGTGGACGCGGCCGCGTGGATACAGGATGCGGTAATCCAGATCACTCAAATCCAGGCTGGAATAGAAGTAGATCTCAAGAAATAACCCGGGCTCTGCCGCGAAGCGATATTCGGATCCAGATGGCAGCAGCACCATCTGTCCCGCCTTGAGAACCAGCTTCCGGCGACGAAAGTGGACCGTGCACCCCTGTCTCGGGCAGTACAGCAATGATGAGAAAGCGTGCTGCGTGACCCAGGTCGAAAGATCTGGGGCTGTACTCTCCCACCAATGCGTCCAGAGGAAGGAGACCCAGGTGTTGTCATCCGAGGCAGTCCGGACCGGATCCCAGGGAAAGAAGTGTGAGGACCGCACCCGGCTCTGAAAGAATCGGCTAAAAAACGCGTCGCAGAGCCAGCTGAGCTGGCGCTGTCCTTGTCGAGTCAATAAGGGCACGTCGCGCGCAAACGCGGTTGTAACCTTCGAGTCCATCCCGATTTCGGACGATCGCGGCGCTAACCGAGCCGCCAGTACCGCAGGCGTCTCTCGGTCGAGCCTCACCGGAGAGCAAACGAGGTGCCCTTCGATATGGCCGTTGCGCCGGATGCCAACCCCGAACTGCCCCAGGCCCAGGTGGCAACGCCCCACCGCCCTGCCCTGACCTGCCTTTTTCATCAAGGCACAATCCGATTCCTGACAGCGAGCCAAAAGGTCCTTGCGCTTGCGAACCATGTGACACAGCCACGGGCGCGCCGCTTCCCAGGGATTGCGCTCGAGCGGCATCCCACGCAAATGGATGGTCGCGTGCACCCCGAAGAGACGATACACGAGGACCTGAAAGTCGTTGAGCAGCGCGAGCTCTTTTGGCGTGGGGGCAGCCATTAAGCCTCGCCAATCGGCGCCAGCATCGGATGGAGTATGTCACATTGCCGGGGATGCCCACGGATCCAGCCACACGGAAAAAGTGGGATATCAGAGAAATGCCCAATTTTCTTTGATTTTCGGTTAACCGGCCGCAAGGGTATGTGGGATACTGTAGACAGTTCGTGTCTCGTCGAGACGGCGAGCGATCGTGAAAATGAGCACGCAGCAGAACTTCTTCCCCGTTTTTGAAGAGCAGCTGCCGAGAGAGTTCGGCCGCTACACATTGCTCTCCAAGCTCGCCACCGGCGGCATGGCCGAGGTTTTCGTCGCCATGCAGCGCAGCGACCTCGGCATGGAGAAGTTGGTCGCGCTCAAGCGGCTGCTCCCGGCTCTGAGCAGGGAAACCAAGTTCATCGAAATGTTCGTGAGCGAGGCCCGCACCGCCGCAACGCTGACGCATCCGAACATCGCGCAGGTGTTCGACGTCGGCGAGCTGGAGGGCGCTTATTTCATCGCGATGGAGTATATCGAGGGGGCGGATCTTCGCACGCTCCGTCGGGTTCGCCGAGCCAAGGGGAGGCCTACCTTCGTCCCGCTGGCGCATTCGCTGCATTTCATTACCCAGGTGCTCGCGGGGCTCGAATACGCGCACGAGAAGAAGGATATCCAGGGCGAGCCCCTGGATATCGTGCATCGCGATATTTCGCCACAGAACCTTTTGGTGGACTTTTCGGGCAACTTGAAGATCGTGGATTTCGGCATCGCCAAGAGCGCTGTGCAACTCGGGGAGGAAACGAAAATCGGCGAGCTCAAGGGGAAGATCGCCTACATGTCGCCCGAGCAGGCGCGTGGCGAAAACATCGATTCTAGGACCGACGTCTTTGCGACCGCGGTGGTGCTTTTCGAGCTCACCAGTGGAAAACGTTTGTTTTCAGGTTCCAACGAAGTCGAGCTCTTGGAAAAGGTTTACGCGTCCGAATATCCGCGGCCAAGCAGCGTGCGCCCGGGCTATCCGGAAGAGCTCGAGGCAATCGTGATGCGCGGGCTTTCGCAGGACCGGGAGCGGCGCTACCAGAGCGCCCGGGAAATGCTGCTCGACTTGCGCCGCTTCGTGGATAACGCCCAGCTGGGGCGCCCGGAACACGACATAGCCGATTGGGTCCGGCGGGAGCTCAAAGAAACGCGAGAAGAACAGGAGCAGGCTCTGGCGGAGTCGGGAATGGTGGCAGCGCGCGCGGGGTCGATCAGCGATCGACCTCCTCGAAACTCGATCAGCGACAGCCCCCCTCCGATCAGCACCCGACCTCCACCGAACGATTCTTTCGGCGACCGGCGCACTCCATTGAGCTCCATTTACGACCGGATCACGCCGCGAAGCTCGGTCAGCGACAAGCTCGCGCTGCAGAGCCTTTCGGAGGTGAGACCCTCGCACACACCGTTCAGCGGCCCGCCGCCTCCGCACGTGTCATCTGAATTCCTCAACCCGAAGTCACAGTCGGTCGCACCGGAAGATCAGGAATCCGGCTTTCGGACTCAGGTCGGCTCGTCCCACACCATCCGGCCACTGCCGGCCGCCCCTCGCCGGTCGCGATTACCTTTTGCCTTTGCGGCGATCGCAATTCTCGCCGCTGCGGCCACCTTTGCCGACAGATGGGTACCGGCCTCAGCGGGGCGAACTGCGGAGCTGTCAAAGGTCCGGAACGCGCGCGCCGCCGCCGCTCATTGGGTGGAAGTGCGCGCCGACTCTTTGCGCGATTGGTCTCTCGCGCAGTTCTCTCGAAAACCGCCGACTTTACCCGCTTCGGCGTTGGTGCTGGACATAGCTCCCCCACAAGCATCCGTCTGGCTAAACGGCCAGGAGCTCAAGAAGCGCCGGTTAGAGGTGTCACCAGGGCGCACCTACCACCTTACTGCGAGCGCCCCTGGCTATACATCCAAAACCATGACCTTTTCGCCCACCAAGGATGTGGAAAAGGTTCGAGTGGAGCTTGTGCCCCTCGACGGCGCAACCCCCGGCGCGGCGAGCACGGGACAATAACCGACTAGATTCGTTCCTCGGTTTTCAAGCGCTTACGCCGGCGGCGCGCTGCTTCGCTCATCTTTTTGCGGCGCTTTATCGACGGCTTCATGTAGTGTCGGCGACGCTTGAGCTCACGCAGGATTCCTTCCGCTGCCATCTTGCGCTTCAGGTGCTTGATGGCGCGCTCAATCCCCTTGTCGCCGACTTGGACTTCGAGGGGTTTACACTGGACAGATTCGCTGGGATTCGCCAAGAGGGCGCTTCCGTAGCGCGATTTCTCTCGTTCCGCAAGCCTGAGCCGATGGCGCACCCCCAACCACTTCGTCCGACCGCGATCAAAGCGCCCCATGGCGCCCGCGAGCTCGAAATCCATTGGTCGGACGGCCATCGTTGCCACTTCCCGCACTCAATATTGCGCGGATTTTGCCCTTGTGCCGGCTGCCAGGGCCACACCGGAGCCATCCGTTTCCAAGCGGGTGGAAACTTGGAGCTCAGTCAGGTGGAGCAAGTCGGGAACTACGCGCTCGGCCTCGGCTGGGGCGACGGGCATGCCTCCGGGATCTACACCTTCAGCTATTTGCGTAAACTGTGTGAGCTACTGGAGCAGCAAGGGGCAGACGAGCTTCAGCGGATCGGCTTCATTCCTCGCAGCTAGTGCCGCGATTCCATCGAGACGATGGGTGCTTCGCACGCGCGGCTCCGCCGCGCATCGCGGCACTAGCCTTCTTTAGTGGGGGCGCGGCAGCGCCCCCTCGGCTTCGCCGAGCCTCCCCCCCGGCCGCTTCGCGTCCGCCTAGTGCATCGATTCAATTGAATCGACGCACTAGGTTGCCCCTCATCGATTTATTGCAACGGTGGCGAGCTCATTTTCTCGCGATTGGGTGTGAGCACCGAAATGGCGTCCCAGGCGGCGAT
>DASXTY010000195.1:0-2084 GCA_036505155.1 Polyangiaceae bacterium
CGTGCACTGGCACGATGCCGGGATGTTCGAGCTGCCCTACGACGCGAATCTCTTCGGCGAAACGGATGAGCGCTTCCGCGCCCGCCCGATCGCCGCGCAAACGCTTGACGGCAACGCGCCGGCTGATGTCGTGATCGTGGACCAGGACCACCTCACCAATGCCTCCCTCGCCGAGCGGCCCGATGCGCTCGAAGCGCGGGCGCGCGACCATCTGGGCTCGGGCATTTGGACCGACGCGCCGCGGGAGCACCGTCGTGCGCACCGATGAAGCCGCCGAGGGGGCGCTGAGCGGGCCCGCGGGAAGCGGCGAGAGCGAGCTCAGACTGATGGGCTCTATACCCGCCACCGGCGAGCGCGAAGCCGGCGCCGGGACCGGGACCGGCGCGCCCAGGCCTAGCAAACCATCGCGCGATTTGCCGTTTCCACCATTGCTCGAGGACGCCACGCTGCTCTGCTACAGTATAGCGTAACCGGACGGCAACGCCTAGCGGGCGAGTAAAGCCGTGACAATCTGATCCCACTCGGCGTCGTGAGAACCGCGGAATGGGGATTGCCCCGCTTGGCTATACCAGTAGCGCGCGTTGGATTCGTCGCCTTCCTTTCGATGAAGATACGCGTGCACCCAGGCACCCGTTGCATCGGAAATGTCCTGAGCAACCTGGTGCGCTTGGTCCCAATCGCCCCGAGCCTCGACCCAAAGAGCTCGAAGCGACGCGCTCATGCCGGCGGGCATGGCGTTTTCCGCAACTGACTTTTTGAACGCCGAAAGATCCATCCGAACCCGCGGCTTGGCTGCCTCAAGTCCCTGCGGGCCAAATCTTGTTGACGACCTCGGAAAGCTCCTTGACGGTGCTCGGCTTCATTCCGCTGTGGGGAAAAGGCCAGGGGAAGGACTGCGCCATAATGTGGTTGCACGAAAAAGAGATGAGAAGGTCGTTGGAGCGGCCGCCACTCATGGGGACAAACGCAATCCCAAACTCGGAGTACCCGCACGCAGCGTGCTCGGCTTGGAAGTTATCCTCATCGCCCAGAATCTTGCCGAGCCGTTCCTTGAGCTCCGAGTCCAGGACCGGGGACTGACTGAGAATGCGAAATGTGTAGAAGCGGGGGACGTCTTGCTGGACAGGAGGCGGCGCCCCAGACTGAGGCAAAATTCCCGGAGGCAGTAGCTGCTGCAAACCCAAGCTCTGCGCGCCCTGCTGGATCCACTGCTGGACCTGCGGAGGTAGAATAGAAGGGCCCCCCGGCGCAGCGGCTGCGCCCGGAGGCGGCGCAGGCGGTTCGAAGTTCTGCAGTCGGAAGGCGGTGACGTTGGAGTCCTTGAGCTGGTTGAAAGGCGCGGCGGGCGAGCTGGCGCAGGCGGCGGTTCCCAAGCCCGCGAGAATTAAGCACGAGAGCGAGGCCAAAACGGAGAATTTTTGCTTCATTTCAGCTAGTGGTAAATCAGCTCGCGCTTGTCGTCCAGGAGGCCCGGATAAATGGGAGGATTTGCCGGCATGAATCGCATTCTGGTCCCGGGAGGCACGGGATTCATCGGACGGCATTTGGTTCGGGCGCTGGTCGCGCGTGGCGATGCGGTCACCGTGTTGTCTCGCCGCCGCGACCGCAGTCGCGGTGAGTCCGGCGTAAACTTCGAAGTTTGGGATCCGCACCATCGCGGTGATTGGTTCAGTTTGATGCAGGAGCACCAAGCGGTGGCACATCTGGTAGGCGAGCAAGCGGTGGGCCGGCGTTATACGACCGCCGTCATGCACCGTATCGTGGAGAGCCGCGTGGAAAGCACGCGCCTTTTGGTGCAAGCGCTCGCCGCTGCCGAGCCACGTCCCAAAGTGCTGGTGTGCGCGTCCGCCATAGGATATTACGGGCCGCGCCCGGCTGACGAGGCGCTCGACGAGCGCGCTGCACCCGGCTCGGATTTCCTGGCAGAGCTGACTCAAAAGTGGGAGGCGGCAGCCAACGAAGCTCTAAAATTCGGCGTGCGTGTGGTCAACGCGCGGTTTGGGATCATTCTCGGGGCAGGCGGTGGGGCGCTTCCGGAAATGGCTCGACCTTTCCGGATGTTCCTGGGAGGGCCGATTGGCTCC
>DASXTY010000196.1:0-4067 GCA_036505155.1 Polyangiaceae bacterium
AAACGACGGGCGAATCGAAACTTTGAGATTCGAGCGCAAGAAACAACTCGATCGGCTGTTGTGGGTTGTTGTGTGGAGACCAACGGAACTTTTCCCTGAGCCGACTGCACACAAGCTTCAGTCCGATGACCGGCGTCGTGGAAAAGTCCGCGTCCCGCGGCAAAAACGGGGTCGCCAGGCTGAGCTCCACCTTAATCCCCGTATCCGGGTCGATGCCCGTAAGCTTGATGGTGCAGGGCGTGGAGTCATGGTCGACGAATTCCAATGCCTCGCCGTGGTCGGAGAGCGGTAAGGTCACGGTTCGCTTGCCCATCCGCACGCCGGCAATCACTCGAACCGGCACACCGGGGAATCGTGAGGAACGAATCAGGTAGGCTTTGCCTGCGGTCGGCTCAATGAATAATCCGTGGCGGCTGCCGAGCACGGCCACAGCGTCAGACATCGGTTGCATGGCGACTCCTTCTAGGCGAGCAAAAGACCGGGTGCAAGGGGGGAAAACGTCAGGAGCGATGACCAAGACCGGGCTGATATGATGGTTCGCAAAGCGGTCCTCGATGCTCCCCGATCGGCTCACACTTCGAGAAAACGCAGAGCGCGCGGCGCATTTCGTAATCGAACACGCCAAACGTCGCGCCGGCGTGCGGTTTCACCAAGGTAATAGAAGGCCGGCGCTGTCGCACACCGGGGGCGGCGCCGTGGGGTTCATCGCGGAGCAACGAGTCTGGCGATTGCACGAGCACGCCGCGCGGGGGCTCGTCCGCTGGAGCAACGGGTTTCCGGTGGAGTTACTCACAGAGATTCCGAGCGCAGATCATGTGTTCGAGCTTCAGTCGCGCGGCGCCCGGTGTGTGTCGCTCTTACCGGATGGCGTCCCGACCGGCGCGCATGCAGACGCTTTCGAGTTCGTAACCCACGACCTGTGCCATTTGGATAAATTCGCAGATCCCAGGCATTACTCGGAGCAAGTGGGATTTTTCGGAGAGGTGGGCACCGTCATGGCCCATCCCGCATGGAAGCGGACCGAGCAAGAGCTCGATCCCGTCTGGCGAGAGGATCGGGACCACCTGCTTTCCGATACCAATGGCTCCTCCGTGTATCTGTTTGCAATACTGAAAATGAAGTTGAAAATGGCAGCGCGCCGCCAGCTGGCGCGTCGACGTTGCACCCCGGCTTCCGAGGCCGGTCAGCTTGACGCAGGCGAGACCGAGGTTTTCGAGACCCTGTTCGCCCGCTTGCTCGATTTGTTTTGGTTCGACCCGAGTCTGCGCTCCGCGGCTTGGACCACGTCGGCGCGCCGCGATTGCCCGCAAGCTGCCGCCCGGCTTGCGGCGTATTTCAGCACGCGCGGAGTGGAGCGACTGAGCGGGAGGATGGGAGTCAATGCGCAATGCCGAGCTCGTGCATGCGGCGGTGGATAGCCTCCAATGCCTGGTGATAAGGACGCTCCAGATATTTCAGGTGATCCTCTTCGCCGTGATGGTAACTCACCGTTCCGGCGCGGCGCTGGGGCGCGGTGTGGCGGACATACGCGAGCCCCCGTTCCACCATGGTGAGCATGTATTGCACGGTGTTCGGGTCGTACAGCTTCCAGCCTTCGCCACACGCGACATAGATGGGCGATGTGTGCGCGAACATGCCGCGCTGCCAGCCGCCGTAATGCGGTATTCCGCTGTAACCCGGGCCGCCGCAGCGCGCCGCAAGCCAGTTGTCTGACTGGACCGTAACCTTTGCCTTGAGGGTAAGGCGCCGAGAGCCCTTGGGCTCCTCCACTTCCGCCACCACCTTGCCCTGCTGCACGATTTGCAATGTGTGGAGCGGAAAGAAACACTCGGCCTGTGCCACCACCTCCACCGTGCCGCCTCCGGGCGGTAAGCGCAGCGTATCCCCGATTTGTGCTCCTTCCACCGAGAATGCCAGCATGGGTCCAGCGCTAAGAAATGTGCAGCCCGCGCGTACGGAGGCACACCAGTTGTCGTAGTTGAACTCTTGGTGTTCGGGCACAAAGGCATACGTTCGGTAAAAACCCACCGACACGTTGCAGTCCATCTTGTCGGTTCCGCCCACCAGCGGTAGCTGGTAGCCGCCATTCAGGTATCGGTAGTATTCGAGATGTCCGAAGGGATCGTGCGCCAGCATTTCAATTCCATCCGCGCGACCGGTGGCGATCAGCACGGCGGGCTCGCCATTGGGATTGGGGAAGTGGGGAACGATCACAGTGCCGCCCTGCGCATGCGTTTGGTCCGCCCAGCCCGACATGGTCTCGTCCAGAGTTCCTCCGAGCTCCGCCTCCGGCGGCCCATCCGAACACCACGGCATCACCGGCTGCTTCAAGCCCCACAAATCCAGGTGTCCCAAGAGGTGCTGTCGATTCTCCTGCGAGCAATACACGATGGTCTTCCCATCGTCGGACACCGAAGGACGGCCGATGAAGTCCTCCGTGTTCGTAAAAAGGTGTCCCCATTGCGACTGCAGCAGGTTGACGACGTTGAGCTCCTCCGCCCGGGCTTCCAGGTGAGCCCCCAGCGTAGGGAGGAAGTGGACATGGGAGTCCCCGCTGAACCATCGCTTGGCATTCATGTCCGTCCATCGGCGAAGCTCGAGCTCCAGCTCGCGCTGACCGGGCCGGATTTGCACCTTGGTCCGCAGCGGTTCGTATTCGAACCCCCGGGCGATGTCCACGATCACTTCCCCGCGCGGCAGCCACCCCTGACACTTTCCGTCGATGTATGCATAGGTAATCTGCCCCAGACGTAAATCCCCGCCGATGTCCTGGTGCCAGGTGTTCAAATTCGAATTGACGTGTCCTGGGTGTCCGTGCGGCTGGTACGGAATGCCCTCCGGCGAGCGGAAGTGCACTCGGCACGGAACCGGCTTTTTGCTTTCCGCGTCCACCACCGTTACGTGCACCCAGTTTCTGCCCCGATCCACTAGCTCGAGCTCCAGCCGGGGAGTGGCGACTCTTCCCACCTTTTCGAGCTCGCCAAAGTTGGCGCTTCCCAGAATTTCTCCCTGGTTTTTGACCGTGATAGTCGCCGACGGCCTCGCCGTCACCTCCACGTAGGCCGGGCTCGAAGCGTAGTTTTGTGGTTCGCCCCAACCCTTGAGCGAATCCCCCAAAAACTCCTCGATGGCGTTAGCGGGCAATGCCCAAGCGTAACTCGCAACTCCGCGGTCCACTTCTACTTCCAGCGCTAAGGGCTTTTCGGCGTCCTGTTTTTGCGGCAGCCGGATCAGCACCTCCCGAGCGCCTTGATGGCCGAACGGATGTTCCTCGAGCCCGCTCAAGGTGATAGCCGCCACCAGAAATTTTCGATCGCCCGGCTCGATGGTGAGCGTCTCGATGGGTCGATCCGGATGGGGATTATCCCAAACCCAGAGATACAGGGTCGAAAACACATATTTCGCTTCGCACTGGCGGCTTCCTATCCAGTCCCACCGCCCCTCGAAGCGCGGCATGAGCGCATCCTTTTCGTCGGAGGTCGCGAGCACAGGCGATTTGTCCCAGAGAGCCGGGACACCGATTTCAAAGAACTCCCGAATCGGAACCCGAAACTCATTACCGCCCTGCAGACGAAATACATAATTTGCGATGGTGCGCCCGGGTACTTCCCCTTCCTTGATTCGAGACTCGACCAGGGTATGGGCTACGATGAGCTTCCTTGCCACCGCACCGACAGGAATCACGCAGGAATCGGTTCCGCCACCTGCGCCGAATCCGAGGTAGCAGCGCGCTGGATCGCTTCCTATCTCGAATGGCAAACCGTGAAAGGCCTTTTTTCCGGTAGGACCTTTTTGGGAAAGAAAGTCGGCGCCAGCATTGTAAAGAGGCTCCAGCGATAGCGGCTGATAATCGCTCACTACGCGGACTGCGGCGGGGGTGGGCGGGCGGGAATTCAGTGCGGTATCCCAGCGTGGTGCAAGCGTCTATGGATAGCCTCAATCGCTTGGTGATAAGGGCGCTCCAAATACTTCAAATGATCTTCTTCGCCGTGATGGTAGCTCACGGTTCCGGCGCGACGGAAGGGCGCCGCGTCGCGCACATAGGCGAGCCCCCGTTCCACCATGGT
>DASXTY010000197.1:0-3548 GCA_036505155.1 Polyangiaceae bacterium
GCCAGATCAGCGAGTGAATCTGATTCGGACAGGTGGAATTCGATTGGTTCCACGGCGGCTCGGAGTAGAACGTCGTGTTCTTCGCGCCGACCAAATAGAAGCCAATCTCACCACCCAGGTAAGCCGGGTCAGTCTTGATAGCCAGAACCCCCTTCATGCCAACGCTGATGCTGGTGAAAAGCGGATGAAGGTCTGTGGCAGTCGGCTTGGTGCCAGTCGCGTTGTACCAACCGAACTCTTTTGCCGCGACGCCGCCCTTTTGGATCACTTCGAAAGTGAGTGCACAGGCTGGTACGAAGGTTTCCGGCTGGGTGGAAGCGTTGGAGCAGGCGTTGATCACTCCCGTACCTTCTTTGTTGTCGAGGCAAACTTGCACATTGCCCCAGCAGGAAGCCGCCCCTTTGCCGTCGGGGAATTGCGGAATGGGGCAACCGTTCGACTGATGCAGGTAGTTATCGCAGATGCAGTCGTGACAGATTGCCTGGCCGCCCGTTTGCTTACACGCTACCGCCGCTGCGGCGTGAGAAGCCGAGACCAGCGTCGCGATGGCGCCCAGAGTTGCCAGGGCCCTAGAAAAGAAAGCATTCATGGCAATGGTGCTCCTGGCCGCGACGCCGCGGCAGTTTGGAGTGGTGCTCGATAATTCCAGCTGGACCGGAAGCGCGAATACACGTGTCTCTACCTGCAGGGGGTCGGCTGTGCCCCGAACGGCTCAGAGACGAACGGCTCAGTGGACAACCGCTACGTTGAACTTTTCGGCTCAAACGCAAAAGCATAGAACACCCTCTCCGACTCCGCCAGGTCTAGATGCCGCTCATAGGCTTTTTTGGCTTTTTGCTTTTCCTCAGGGAGCCCGGCACAGAGCTTACGCCTTCGGTCGCACCAGGCGGAGCAGGTTACCGTCGGGGTCCGCGAAGGCAACGTCGTCCCACCAGGGATTCCGGCTGATTTCGCCAAGAAACTGCACTTTGAGGCCCCTCAGCCGCGCCACTTCGGTGTCGATGTCGTCCACTTCGAGGCTAACCGTCCCGCTTCTATTGTCATGCCCGTAATCCTGCTGCTCGGGCATGGGTCGCCCCTCGGACCAGTGGAGGCCGATGAAGCTCCGGTCGCATTCCACCATGCTGAAGTATTCGCTTGAGTAATCCACCTTCATTCCCAAAACGTCGCGATAAAAGGCGAGTGCGCGGTCCATGTGCTCCACCATGAACATCACGTGATGAATGCGAGTGATCACGTGACCTTCTTAATCGGGTTCTACACCACCCGCAATGGAGCTTGCCGCACCCGATACCCATGGCTAAGCTCCGGTCGGTGCCCCGGCTTTTTAACTCGCTCTGCGTCGGGGCGGCGGCGCTGCACAGCGCGATCATCGGTTGCGGCGGCGGCCCTTCCATCGAGGGAGGAAACATCGTCGGACCCGATCAAATCGTGAGCAGTCCTCTGGCTCGTCGGTGGCAAGTCGACGGATGCGCCGATGGGAAGGGCGCCCCGGCGCTGCGCCCACACACGCCTGAAATCAGTGTGCTCTGGGAGCAAAGAAAGCCGATGCTGCTGGAAGCACGTCCGGGGCATGCCCGATTGCTCGTCACCAATTGGTTTCGCGCCGACAAATCCCTGGTGTTTCAAGCCATCGTGCGCGGAGATAACCCATGGCTATACGAGTTTCGCGTGCCGGATTCTCCCGATGCGGTCGGTCGCTTGACAGTGGCCCGCGAGTGGGAAAAGTCAAGCCTGCAGCACGGCGGATTTCGCGCCCAATATCGCTCGGTAGTTCTGACCTGCCGGCTGGAAAAGAAGCTCGAGGGCAACTGACTAAACCCTGCATGACCATTTCAGAGACCGGTTACTACGGGGAATTCGGCGGGCGGTTCGTGGCGGAGACGCTGGTGCCGGCGCTCATCGAGCTCGAGCAAGCGTTTCGCGCCCACGTTCTCAGCGAGCCGTTCCAAACCGAGTGGCGTGAGCTCTTGGAGCATTACGCCGGGCGGCCAACGCCGCTTTACCACGCGCGTCGGCTGGCTCGGCATCTGGATGCCAAAGGCGTGAGAGTCGCCGAGGTGTGGCTCAAACGCGAAGATCTGTGCCATACCGGGGCGCACAAGATCAATAACGCCCTGGGTCAAGTGCTCCTGGCAACGAAGCTCGGAAAGCAACGAGTCATCGCCGAGACCGGCGCCGGGCAACATGGGGTGGCAACCGCAACGGCATGCGCAGTCATGGGTTTGCCCTGCGAAGTGTACATGGGCGAGCTCGACGTCGAACGACAGGCGCCGAACGTGGCGCGCATGCAAATGTTGGGCGCGCGCGTCATACCCGTGAGCTCGGGCTCGAAAACCCTCAAAGACGCCATGAATGAGGCGCTCCGCGACTGGGTCACCAATGTCCGGAGCACCTATTATTGCGTTGGCTCGGCTGCCGGGCCCCACCCGTACCCGCTGCTGGTTTCCGAGCTCCAGCGCGTCATCGGGGACGAGACCAAAGCCCAGTGGGCGGCGAGCGCAGGGGCGCTGCCGGACGCCGTTGTGGCCTGCGTAGGCGGCGGCTCCAATGCAATCGGAATGTTTCGTGCGTTTTTGGAAGATCCAGTTTCGCTTTACGGAGTGGAAGCGGCGGGGGAGGGAATCGAGACCGGCAAGCACGCCGCCACCTTGACCGCCGGAAGGCTCGGCGTGCTGCACGGAGCCCGTACCCTGGTGTTGAGCGACGACAATGGACAAATCCTGGAGGCGCATTCGGTGAGCGCCGGGCTCGACTACCCAGGCGTTGGGCCCGAACACGCGGCGCTGAAAAGGGCCGGGCGCGCGCAATACCTAACGGCAACCGACGAAGAAGCGCTCAACGCAGCGCTCGACATCGCCCGCCTGGAGGGCATTATCGTTGCGCTGGAGACGGCCCACGCTTTTGCGCGGTTGGGCGAGATCGCCGATCGCGAGCGCGAGCGCCTGGGGCGGCCGGCTAAGATTGCGCTTTGCCTGTCGGGGCGCGGAGACAAAGATCTGGCCACGCTCATGCGGCGGCTAGGCGACGATGACCACAGAACGCATTGACCGCTGCTTTGCGGCGTTGAAGGAACAGGGGCGCCCGGCGCTAGTCGCTTACCTCACCATCGGAGATCCGGACCTGGATCAATGCACCCAGTGCGCGCTCGCGGCGCTAAATTCCGGAGTGGACCTGCTCGAGCTCGGAGTGCCGTTCAGCGATCCCACCGCTGACGGGCCGGTCATCGCCGCTGCCAGCTATCGGGCCATTCAACGCGGCGGCTCGCTACCAGCAGCCCTGGGCGTTGCACAACGGATACGCAGCCAGACCAATGCGCCCATCGTGCTGTTCACGTATTACAATCCGGTCATCGCGTTTGGCGACGAGCGACTGCCGCAAGCGGCTGTGGGCGCGGGCATCGACGGCATTTTAGTGGTCGATTTGCCGCCGGAAGAGGGCGCATTGCTCCGGTCCGCCGCCCAGCGCGCCGAGCTTGCGGTGATTCCGCTGGTGGCGCCCACCACCGCCGTCGACCGAGAAGCGCGTGTGTTACAGGGCGCGCGCGG
>DASXTY010000198.1:0-2804 GCA_036505155.1 Polyangiaceae bacterium
ACCTGGTGGAAAATTGGCTCAAGACGTTGTGATGGAAAGCCCAGGACCCCGGTTTTCGGAGGTATTCCAGAAAATCTCGTCGCACGAAGAGCCGAGCCCGGCGCTCATTCGGGCCGCATTCGACGCCATTCTTTGCGGGGCCTGGACCGCGTCTCAAATTGCTGGGTTGATGGTGGCGCTGCGGATGCGCGGCGAATCGGCGGGTGTCATCACTGCGGTAGCGGAGTCCTTCCGGGCGTCCATGGTGAAAGTGGAGCACGGGTTCGATCGGCTGCTCGACACGTGCGGCACCGGCGGGGATGCCAAGGGGACTCTCAACCTGTCCACCGGGGCCGCGATTTTGGCCGCGGCGGCGGGAGTTCCGGTCGCCAAGCACGGCAACCGCGCCGTATCGAGTCAGGCCGGAAGCGCCGATGTGGTGGAAGCGCTCGGAATTCCTGTGGATCTAACGGCGGCGGGCGCTGGAGCGGTGTTAAAGCAGGTCGGCATAGGGTTTCTTTTCGCGCCGACGCACCACCCGGCCATGCGACATGCCGCCGTCGCCCGCAAAGAGCTCGGCATTCGCAGCATTTTCAATTGCCTAGGGCCGTTGGTGAACCCGGCGCGACCGAATTATCAGCTGGTTGGCGCCTACGACGATGGTCTAAGAAATGTGATGGCGGAAGTTTTACGCTCGCTAGGTACGGCCCGCGCCTGGATCGTTCGGGGCACCGACGGATTGGACGAGGTGAGCCCGTGTGCCCCAACGCGCGTCACCGAGCTTTCCGGCTCGAGCATCGCCGAGATGGTGGTGGCTCCCAATGACTTCGGTGTGGCCGCTCTGGCCGAGAGCGACATTGTTGGCGGTTCTCCAGCCGAGAACGCCCGAGCGTTGGAGCTGGTACTGTCCGGCGAGCCGCACCCGGCCACCGATGCGTTCGTCCTCAATGGAGCGGCGGCGCTGGTGGTGGCGCTGGAGCTCGAGCCCCGTCGGGCGGCCGAACGCGTGCGCGAGGCGCTGGCATCGGGAGCAGCGAAAAAGACCCTGGAAAGCTGGCGGTCGGAAGCGGTGCGCGCACGGCAATCCGGATGACGGCTTGTTTGGGCCGCACGTCTTCCCGGCGCTATGGTGACCCGCGATGGGCGTGCTCGAGCGAATCCTGCAGGCAAAGCGCGAAGAAATCGCTGCGCTCAAAGCGGTGGAGCTTCCCGAGCCACCGCCGCTGCGCCGGTTTTCGCTCGAGCGCAAAACGGGCGACCCACTCTGGCTGATTGCCGAGATAAAGCTCCGCTCGCCATCCGCCGGCGCGCTCTCCACGCGGCTGAGCGTCACCGAGCGAGCGCACTCGTACGAAAAAGCCGGCGCGAACATGTTGAGCGTGCTCTGCGACCGGAGTTTTTTCGACGGAAGCTATGAGCACCTGGCACAGGCAAAAAATGGCTCAAACCTTCCGGTCTTGTGCAAGGAATTTGTGCTGGACAAGGCTCAAATCCGATTGGCCCGCGCCTGGGGAGCAGATGCCATCCTCATCATCGTGCGCTGCCTCACGCCTCAGCACGTTTCTAGCCTGGCCGAAGACGCGCGCGCCCAGGGGCTCGAGCCATTGCTCGAGGTGACCAACGAAGAGGAAGCTCGAGTGGCGCTCGACGCCGGAACCCGGATCATCGGTGTGAACGCGCGCGACTTGGATACCTTGGAAATCGACCTCGAGCGCGCGACCCGAGTGCTGAAATGGCTAGAGGGAAGATCGGTGCGGGTGCACCTCTCCGGACTCGGTTCTCCGGCGGACGTTGCTCGAGTTGCCGCAACTGGCGTAGACGCGGCGTTGGTCGGCGAAGCGCTGATGCGGGAAGACGATCCGGGACCGCTGCTTCAGAAAATGGCGGTCATGGCTCGAACCACTCCGAGAGCGGTGCTTTTTCCGTGAATCTGGAGCACCTGGTGGACGCTTATTTGAACCACCTTCGCGTGGAGCGCGCTCTCTCGCAAAATACCGTTTTGGCCTATGGGCGCGACCTGAATAAGCTCGTAGCCTTTGTCGAACGGAGGGGCGAAACCGACCCGAATGGACTCCACCTCGGGGTCATCAGCGACTGGCTGAGCTCGCTCGCTCGGGCCCGGTTGAGCGCCCGGAGCGCGGCCCGACACCTGTCTGCGGCGCGCGGCTTTGCGCGCTTCCTAATCCAGGAGGGCGTTGTGGCGGATGACCCAACAGCCCTCGCGGCCCGTCCGCGGATCGGCCGGCGGCTGCCTCGCACCTTGGACGAACATGAAATGTTTCGATTGATCGAGGCACCCGAAGCGCGAACCACCCGCGGAAAGCGCGATCGAGCAATGCTCAGCATGGCGTACGCGGCGGGGCTTCGAGTCAGCGAGCTCTGCCTTTTGCGACTGGGCGATGTGGACCTGGAGCGCGGCGTCGTCTCCGCCTACGGCAAGGGGGGAAAGCGCCGACTGGTGCCGCTCGGAGACATCGCGATCGATCGGCTCGAGGAATATTTGAAAGCCCGCCAGTCTGCGGACTCCGGGCAGGGTGCCAAAAGACGACGGCCCAAGCCGCGTGCGCCGGGTGACGCCGGTGCAAAAAATACTCTGTTTCTCTCACCCAGCGGGGGTCCGCTCACCCGGCAGGCATTTTGGAAAATCGTCCGCCGGTACGCGCGGGGCGCGGGAATTCAGGGAAATGTTCACCCGCACCAGTTGCGCCACTCGTTTGCAACCCACTTACTTGCCGGCGGCGCGGATCTTCGCAGCGTTCAAGCCATGCTCGGACACTCCGACGTCTCCACTACCGAGATCTACACCCACGTGAGCCGCGACCACG
>DASXTY010000199.1:0-6253 GCA_036505155.1 Polyangiaceae bacterium
CGCTGCACGGCCCGAGAGCCTACTCGAGCGGCTCGCGCCGCGCCAACTCGTGTCACTCTCAACCCGGACTGGCTTGGTATCGGGAGGAAGCGTAACGTCGAGCGCTGGCGTCTTGTCACCACGAACGCGGTCGTCTTCGAGACCTACGGCGTGCTGCTAATCCGATCACGTGACAAGCGTCGAGCGGCGATGACCTTCCTCGATCTCGTGGCGACGGGCACCTGCAGGATCGAGCGCGTCAGCCGCGCCGACGAGGCGATCGCGGTATCGATCCTGCGCGGCCACCAGGACAAGATCTACTCGTACTGCGACGCCCTGAGCTTCGCCGTCATGGAGAGGCTGGGCGGCGAAGAAGGCCAGCTTCACGGAGCCAGGTCCGCACGGCCTCGTGGGAAAGAAATTGGGACCTCATTTGTGTCGCCCTCGATGATCGCATAGCCCGCGATGACCAGCCAGTTTGGATCGCTGAAACGTTCTTGGAATTCGTCGAGCTGTACATCGCGGATAGCCGGTTGTACGCTGTTGGCTCGCTCGACTTTCAGCCAGACGGGCAATGCCGGCGGCTGTGATTCATGGATTATCTCAAAGTTTCCGTTGCCTTGTTCGGCATAGGCTTGGTTTTACAAGCTTCATGTAGCGGCAGCGTCGAGAAGTCCAAAGGTTCCGCAACTGAGGACGCGGGTGGGTCCTCCGGCGGCGCGGTCGCAGGTGGCTCCGGTGGAAACACCGGTGGCAGAGTCGCAGGTGGCTCCGGTGGAGGATCCGGTGCAGTAGTCGCAGGTGGCTCAGGCGGCTCCGGTGGCTCCGGTGGCTTCGGTGGCTTCGGTGGAGGCAGCGGCGGAGTCGCCGGCGGGACTAGCTCCGGCGGAGGGACCAGCTCTGGCGGAACATGTGGACCGCTACAAACTGGCGGCACCGGCGGCGGCCCTGGAACCGCCGGCGATGGTAGTGGCGGACTTGCTGGGGCGGAGGCTGGCGGCGGACAAGTCGGAACACTCGGCGACTATTGCCGCCGTCCAGGGATGCTGGCATGCGCGGGCAACTACCAAAAGCTGACTCTGGTCTGCAGCGGCAGCGCCTGGCAAGTTAACTTGACTTGTACGGTTGGGCAGTTTTGTGACAGCACGCCAGGACCTAACGCAGGCATTTGCGTGCCGACAGATCCGCTCTGCGTAGGCCACCAGCCAGGCGACACGGTCTGCGACTTCTCGTCTTGCACAACCTTTACGTGCGGACCGGACACGGTCACGATCATTCCACTGGGCGCGGGGTGCAACTAGGGCAGTGGGGCGACGGCGTCGGGCCCGCGCAGCCGCTTCAAGAATCCACCCGCGGATGCGTCTGACTAAGGCGGTGTCCATCAATTACGGAAGTCATGATGCGAGTTTGCTGATGGCGTAGTTCCAGTCGCCATGGAACTCGTGCGAAAAAGATACTTGGTATGCTCAGTATTCTGTAACTCCGGCGGTGGTGGTAGACTGTTGGGTGGAAGATACTTGGTATGCCAAGTATCTGGGCAGCGGTGCAACGGGTCCCCGGGGTCGGAGCCGGTTGCCCAGCTCGGCTTTCCATGGACTTTCCATTCCATTATTTCTGGACGCCGCCTAACCAGGAGGGACTCGGCCGCCCGCAGGCGAAGCCGAGGACCGGCCGGCCTCACACCGCCGCACTTCGCTGGGGAGCAACAACCGGCTAGTTTACGCTCACCACCCGCCCCTCGCGACGGGCGCGTTCGGCGGCGAAGACCATCAGGTGGGTCTCCAGGGATTCTTCGGGACCCGATAGGACCAAAGACGGATCTCGTTTCGCAACGGCATCAATGAACGAGTCCATGAGTCCGTAGTCACCTCCCCCGTGGCCACCCAGGATGGAGGCATCGGAAGAGTGGACATCAATTTCCCGGGTTTTGTCGGTGACGAAATCGAATACTTTGATTTCGCTTCCGTTGCCGGAGAGCTCCCCATGGGTGCCGAAGATTCGCGTCTCTCGGTCGCGCTGTTGGGTGAAGGCGGTCATGGTAAAGGAAGCGGTCGGCCCTCCTTCGAACTCCAGGTTTACGACCTGGTGGTCGACCACGTCGTTGTCGCAAGCGTACACGCACCTGCCGTATGGCCCGGTGCGCAAGGCCTCTAGGACACCCGCCTCGGTGAGATCGGTAGTGATGACGTCCACGGGCCACCAGGGCTGGTTGTCCCGGATCATGCCGAGATACAGCTTTTTGGCCGAATATGGGCAACGCGGCTCAATCTCGCAATCCAGGCATCGGTCAGCGGCGCCCGCTGGCTTTTGATCGGCACGCAAATGTGTGAGCGACCCAAAAGACGAAACTCGCAAACATTTCAGGCCCATTACATATCTGAGCCAATCCAGGTCATGGCACGACTTGGCGAGCAGCATGGGCGACGACAGCGCTTCGTTGCGCCAGTTTCCGCGAACAAACGAGTGCGCCTGGTGCCAGTACCCCACCGGCTCGAGGTGCTGGATTGACATGATCTTTCCGACTGCGCCTTCCGCGAGCAGGTGCTTCAGCACCCGTGTGTAATTCGTGTAGCGCATGACATGACACACTGCGAAGAGGACACCTGCCCGCTGGACTGCAGCCACGATGCGCCGGCAGTCCTCTTCGATAGGCGCCATGGGCTTTTCCAAGAGTATTTGGTAACCCTTTTCGGCAAAGGCGACCGCAGGCTCGGCGTGCATGCGATCTTGGGTGGCAATGATGACCCCGTCCGCCATCTTCGGCTGCGCGGCGAGCTCTTCCCAGGAGGTGAAGACCGCGCGACTGGGAATGGAATGCTCCGCGGCAAACGTGTTTCGGTAATGATCCCGAGGCTCGGCAACGCCGACCACCTTCGCTCGGTCAGGGTGCGTCAGGGCAAAGCCGGCGTAACCGGACCCGCGGCCGCCGGCGCCGGCAACCACCAGGGAAACGGGAGGCATGGTGGTTATCGTACTTGGGAGCTCGAGAGCAATTCAAGCCCATCAGTCGTGCGAATCGTCGTTGTCTGCGCCTGCGGCGTCGCGCGCGGTGCCGTTGGTGTAATTCTTGCCCCCACTGAAATCGTGGAGGCGGTACTGAATCTTTCTGGGTGAGATGCCTAGAATCTCCGCGGCTCGGGAAGTCGAGCCACCCGTGTGCTCGAGGGTCTTCAGGATCGCGAAGCGCTCGAGTTCGGCAATGGTGGCGCCGGGGATTCGCGGAATGCCGTCTGCGATATTCCGGGTGGCGAGGACGACGTTCTTCGAGAGGTCTTCACTGCGAATCTCGTCCCCCCGGCACACCACCACCGCCCGCTCGATGGTGTTTTCGAGCTCGCGCACGTTGCCGGGCCAACTGTAGTGCACCAGCTGCTCCAGCGCGTCGTCACTGAAGCCGCGCAGGTCCCTGCCGTTTTCCGTGGAGTACTTGCGCAGGAAATGCATTGCCAAAAGCGGGACGTCCCCCGGTCGCGCGCGAAGCGGTGGCACCTCCACCGACACCACGTTTAGCCGGTAATACAAGTCCTCGCGAAATTTGCCCTGTCGCGCGAGCTCAGCCAGATCGCGATTGGTGGCGGTCACGATGCGGACATCAACCTTGATGGTTTGATTACCACCCACGCGCTCGAATTCCCGCTCCTGCAGGAACCTGAGGAGCTTAATCTGGATGGCGGGAGAAATCTCTCCAACCTCATCCAGGAACAATGTGCCCCCGTTGGCTTGCTGAAACCTTCCGTCCCGGCGGGTGATGGCTCCGGTAAAGGACCCCTTCTCGTGACCGAAGAGCTCGCTCTCGAGCAGTGTCTCCGCGAGCGCCGCGCAATGCAGCTTCACGAAGGGGCCCGAAGGCCGGGTCGAGTGCTCATGGATGGCGGCGGCGATCAGTTCTTTGCCAGTTCCGCTTTCTCCGGAAATGAGCACCGACGCGCGGGACGGAGCCACCTGGAGCACGGTCTCGAAAACCTTCTGCATGGGCGGGCTCGATCCGATGATGTTTTCGACTCGGTTCTTCGCCGCCAAGCGTTCGCGGAGCTGGCCAGCTTCCCTGCGCAGCCTCCGGCGCTCCAGCACCCGTTCCAGGACGATGCTGAGCTCTTCGATGTTGATCGGCTTGGTGAGATAGTCCGCCGCGCCCTGTCGCATCGCCGCCACGGCGGTGTCGACAGCTCCGTACGCGGTCATCACCACAACCGCGGTTTCGGGTTCCACTTCTTGCGCTTTGCGCATGAGATCGATGCCGTCCATCCCTGGCATCTTGAGATCCGTTAGCAGCAGGTCGGGCGCGAACTCCTCCAGTTTGGGGAGGGCCTTGAAACCATCGGCAGCGGTTTCTATCCAGTAGCCCTCGTCGCGCAAAAGCTCTGCGAGCGCGGTCCGCGCGTTCGCCTCGTCATCGACAACCAGGATCCGGGCACTGGTTTCAGGGCGGTCGGATTTGGTTCTGCTCGTCGAGCCCGTGCTCTTATCTGCAAGTTTTGCGTCTAACCCCGACCTTGCGCAAGAAATGCGCGAATTGTCTACAACAGCGTCCATTTAGGGCCTCTCAAGCACGCAGTGTGCCATGTTCAACGGGAGATCGGCAGCGAGACCGAGACCACGGTGCGACCGACCCGGCTTTTGATGTCCACGGTGCCGCCGTGGTCGGACACGATCCGGTGCACGATGGCCAGCCCAAGGCCCGTCCCCCCCTCTTTGGTGGTGAAGAACGGCTCGAACAAGGGAGCAGCGGCGGGAAAGCCCTGGCCATCGTCTTCGACGGCGAGTTGGGCAATGTCGTTTTTGGCGCTCAGCGTCACAGTAACCCTACCGCCGCGGCCCGCAGCCTCGATTGCATTGCGAACCAAATTGAGCACGACCTGTTTCATTTTTTCGTCGTCGAGTTCGAGTGTAACGGACTCGCCCGGTAAGAGTTCCAGCTCGACCCCCAGCGCCAGGGACTCCGGCGCGACCAGCGCCATGGTCGCCTCCGCCGTGCTGCGAAGGTCACCACGAGTGAGTCTCAGCGGTTGCGGACGCGCAAACTGCAGAAAGTCTTCGACCAGCACGGCCAGCCGTTTCATCTCACTCGCCGCGAGGTCGAGCGCAACCCGAGCGCCGTCGATCTCCGCGGGATCGGTTATTCGACGGTGGGCGAGACTGAGCTGTAAGTGGGCTGCGTTGAGCGGATTGCGAATCTCGTGCGCCAATCCGGCGGCCATGGTCCCGAGCGCGGCGAGCCGCTCCGCGCGACGGGTGCGGACTGCGAGCTCGTGCTCACTGGTGACGTCGATCCCAATGGCGCAGAGAACGGGTTCTGGCCCTCCGGGAAGGGTAGTGAAATGCCACCTCACGCGAGCGGTGCCCACCACCGATTGTGGGAGGGGCCCTTCGTAAGGCGCGGTGGGCCGGCCCGCCAGCGCTTCAGCGTGGCGGGCTCGAAGCGTGTCGCGATCCGCTTCTTGGACGAACACCTCCAGCCAGTCCCGTCCGGCGGCATGCTCGCGTGCGAAACCCGTCAAACGCTCGCACTGCCCGTTGAACAAGAGAATGCGACGGCGGGAGTCGCTGGTGGTGATGAGCGCTTGAGCTGTCTCGACGATCTCTTCGTAGCGCGCCTCGCTCAGCGCAAGCTGGCGCTCGAGCTGGGTTTTTTCGATTCGTTCGATCCGCTGCACCTGGTCCACGAATGCTTCGCGATAACTCTCGAGCATGATGGCGAGCTCGATGTCGAGGATCTTGTGCAGCGCTTGGAGAAGTCGACGTCGCTCTACGGTGTCCTCGAGCGACTGGTTCGCGACGGCGACGAGCTCCAGGCGAATCACGTCCATCGCGCCGAACATGAAATGTTGCGGAAGCGCGATACGCACGTGGACTCGCCCGATACGAAGTCGCCGTTGGTAGTAGGCCTCGTCCCAGGGTCCTTTGAACAGCAGCGCCAACCAGTCCCTGAGCGTGCCCTTGAGCCTTTCGACCTGCTCGGGGCCGCTCAGGACTTTGCGCGCGTCTTCGTGCTCGCTCAGCCTGGTGTAGAACTGGTCCACGATTCGACGGAAGTGCGGCGCCGCGAGCGCCGAAAACCCGGAAAGCGCCGTTTCGTTCTCGGCACCAAAGCGCACGTAGCGCTTGAGCTCATCGAAAGTGCTTTCGGACATGGATCGGAGCATCCTTACCAAATACCGTGCCATATTGCCCCGGCTGGCCCGGCGAGGTGGGCAAGGCACGCTTCTCGCAAGGCGGTTTCTTATGGACCCCATCGCCAAACGGCTTGCGACGGAGCACGCCGAGCTCAGGGATA
>DASXTY010000200.1:0-12315 GCA_036505155.1 Polyangiaceae bacterium
CCCAACGAACAACGACTGGTTCTCTTGGAACGGATCAGGAAGTTCTTTTCGCTTTGACGCCACTGGATTCGCCGTGTTGAAAAAAGTCCTCGTCGCCAACCGCGGCGAAATCGCCGTGAGGATCCTGAGAACACTCAGGGAGATGGGGATCGCTTCGGTAGCGGTGTACAGCGACGCAGATCGAGACAGTTTGCACGTTCGGCGCGCGGACCAGGCTTACCCCATAGGTCCCGCACCGGCGGTTGACAGCTATCTCAGAATCGATCGGTTGATCGACGCCGCCAAGCGCTCCGGGGCGGATGGGCTCGCGCCCGGCTACGGGTTTCTGGCCGAAAATCCCGAGCTGGCGGAAGCCTGCGAGGGCTCCGGGATCCGCTTCATCGGCCCTCCGGCCAGCGCCATGCGCCTTCTGGGATCGAAGGTCTCAGCACGCCGGGTATTCGCAGAAGCGGGGGCGCCCATCGTGCCGGGTGGCGAGGCGGGCAGCGTCGAAGAAGCCACCGCCACCGCCGAGCGCGTCGGCTACCCGATTTTGCTCAAAGCCAATGCTGGCGGCGGGGGAAAAGGCATGCGCCGCGTGGAATCCCAAACCCAGCTTCTGCCCCTTCTCGAGCGTGCGCGCAGCGAAGCCGGGCGCGCTTTCGGCGACGACTCCGTGTACATCGAAAAAGTTCTCTCCAATCCCCGTCACGTGGAGATTCAGCTGATGGGCGATCAAGAGGGAAACTTGGTACATCTTTTCGAACGCGACTGCTCGATTCAACGCCGTTTTCAAAAAGTGGTGGAGGAGACTCCCTGCCCGGCCATTACCGCTGAGCTGGTTGAGCGGATGGCCGTATGCGCCCTGCGAGGCGCTCGCGATGCGGGCTATTACTCCGCGGGTACGGTTGAGTTTCTCTTGGATGAGCACGGGCAGTTTTATTTTCTCGAAATGAACACCCGCTTGCAAGTCGAGCACCCCATCACCGAGCTCTGTACCGGGATCGACCTGGTAAAGCAGATGTTGCATGTTGCTTCGGGCGGTTCCCTGCTCCTGACTCAGGAGCAGGTGGTGCGCAGCGGAGTGGCTATCCAGTGCCGCGTCTACGCCGAGAACCCGGCGCGGGGTTTTCTGCCCAGCCCGGGTCGCATCGGTGTTTTGATAGCGCCATCGGGGCCCGGGGTGCGGGACGATTCTGGAATCACCTCGGGCTCATGGGTGAGCCCCAATTACGATCCGCTCATCTCCAAGCTGTGCGTGTGGGCTCCCGACAGAGATACGGCACTTGCGCGGATGCGGCGAGCCCTGGGAGAATATGTGGTGACCGGAATCGACACGAACCTCGCTTTCCATCAGAGCCTGTTCCAACACCCGGAGTTCGTCGGTGGCAGGTACGATACCGGATTCATCGATCGGCACCTGGCGGAGCTCGCGAAGGGGACGCCGATAGGCGAAAGTGACCGGACGGCCCTCGCGCTGGCAATCGCCGTTTCGGCCTACGCATCCGAACGCGGCGCGCGCGAAGGCCGCGGGCTGGACGGCCCTTCGCCCTGGCTTGCCGCGCACCGCGCCCGTTTGGCCGCCGGCAGAAATCGCGTCAGATAAGTCCGAGAGCCGCCTCGAGAACCGCCCAACCCTTGGTTACCGGCAAAGCTCGCGCTAATGTTGTGGCCCCGGTTTCCGGGCGAAGCTCGCGAATCCACTCCGCACATGGATGATAGCCAGGACTTTCGCATGTGCCCGCAATGCGGGACGTCGTGCCCTCTCGAGCATCATTATTGTCCCGCGTGCGGCTTTCCTGTCGGGACTCTGAGCTCCAGCCGTGAGGACAAGTTCGTCGGCAAGACGTTGCCCGGCGGCTATCACATCCTGGATCTCATCAGCGTGGGAGGAATGGGGCGGGTTTACCGCGCCGAGCAAAGCGTCCTCGGGCGCACGGTGGCGGTGAAAATCATCCATCCGCATTTGCTTTCGGACGAAAATTCCGCGGTGCGCTTCATGAACGAAGCCCGTGCGGCAAGTCAACTAAACCACCCCAACTCGGTGAGCGTGTTTGACTTCGGCCGTACCACAGATGGTCAGCCCTATCTGGTGATGGAGTTTCTGCGCGGCAAGGATCTCGCGAGGACGGCCTACGAGGAGGGTCCCATTTCGTTGCCGCGCATCGTGGACGTGCTCCGCCAAGTGTTGGCGGCGTTGGGTGAGGCGCACGAACTCGGCATCGTCCACCGGGACTTGAAGCCTGAGAACGTGATCCTGGAACCCTTGCGGCGCGGCGGCGACTTCGTCAAAGTGGTCGACTTCGGCCTCGCGAAGCTCAAAGCAGACGCCCACGCTCCCAACGTCACCAGTCCCGGCATTGTTTGTGGTACGCCGGATTATATGGCCCCCGAGCAGGGCCGCGGAGACGCCATCGACGGGCGCAGCGACCTCTACGCGGTGGGCGTCATATTGTTTCAGCTGCTCACCGGTCAGCTCCCCTTCGAAGCCGACAATCCCACGCAGGTGGTCCTGATGCACATGACGCTGCCGGTGCCCGACCCGCGCCTTTTAGCGCCCGAGCGTCAAATCCCGGAGGGGCTCCTGCAAGTCATGTATCGGGCGCTCGAAAAAGACCCGAGCCGGCGATACCAGGACGCCCAGGAGTTCTCCGAGGGGCTCGGTCAGGCGCTGCAATCCTCAGGTGAGCTCCAGCGCACCACGCGGCCTTCCGCTCCTCCGCCGGCGCCCCTGCCGAGCGTCATGAAATGCCCGGCCTGCGGTCAGATGGTGCCCCTCTCCAAGTTCTGCGGGGAGTGCGGGTCCCGGCTACCGGTGCGACCGAGCTTGCCCAGCGCCAAAACGCCGGTCCAGTTGCCTTTGCCCCTCGTCGGGCGCGAAGAGGATCTGGAATTCCTAGAGGATCGATTGCGTGCGGCTCAAGAGCGCGTGCTCGGGGCTCGAATCGTTGGGGAGCTGGGCAGTGGTAAGACGCGCCTGCTGAAAGAGCTCGCTGCTCGCGCCGACCTAATGGGCACGCAGGTGATCGTTGCCGGCCCTGACCCATTTTACGCCGACGTCGCCTATCACGCTTTGCAGCGCGTGATCGGTCAGCTCGTAAAGCTTCGAAACGGAGACCCCGCTAACGTAAACGATGCCCAGGCGCGGCGCGGATTCGAGGAAATCTTCTCCATGGTCCCGCACGGCGAGCGCAGGAGCGCGGAAGAGCGTCGCCTTGCGGCGGCTCGCGCTCTGCGCTGGGCCTTGGAGAAGGCCCATGAAAGCCCGGGATCCGAGCGCATTTTGGTGCTGATTGACGACCTCCACCGCGTGGACTGCGCTAGCCGCCGTGCTTTCGCCGATGTCATGGGTGAGCCGCCCGAGTGTGGGGCCTTGTTCGTTGCCGCTCACACGCCCGGCTTTGAAGCTGGCTGGGGTGGACAACGGGCGGTGGCGCGCGTGCTCGAAGGCTTGCCGCGCCAAATCGCAGCGCGGCTTTTCGCCGCTAGCGTCTCCACCGAACGTGCGGCGGCAATCGAGGATGTCACAGGTAACGGTTTTCTCCCGCTGCACATAGACCAACTAGTGCGTCATTCCTTGGAGGGCGGGGGCGACGCGCCGGACCGGCTGGGCGACCTCATCGCTTTACGGGTCGACACGCTCGAGCCCAGCGCCCGCCGAGTGCTCCAAGCTTTGGTGGTGCTTGGCGACGAGATCGAAAAGAAGCTGCTGGAGCCACTCCTGCCCCGAGGTTTCGACATCGAACGCAGCTTACAGCTCTTGCAGGGCGCCGGCATGATCGGGCGAGAGAACGGGGCGCAAGGTGAGGACGTACTCAGCACCACTCATCCACTGCTCCGGGACATCGTCTTTGCCGGTACGCCGGCGGAGGTGCGCCGTGAGCTGCATGAGCGGGCGCTAACCGTTCTTGAAAAAAACTCGGCTCCCACCGAGGCATGCGCGCTGCACGCGTTTTATGCGCAGGACTCGTTCCAGGCTCTGCTCTTGCTGGAGCAAGTCGCTGACCGAGCGGCGCAGCGAGCCGATCTCGATGCCGAGGTGCTAGCGCTCAGGCGCGGTTTGGAAATCGGCCGGCAGGAGATCTCGCGAGGCGAGCTGGACGATCCGTTGCGCGCGGTTCTCATCTTCAGCCGCAAGCTGGGTGAATCGCTGGCGCGCGGCGGTAACTTCGCCGACGCGGAAGGCGTTCTGCGAGAAGCGCTCGACATTGCTGGGCCTGCCGGGCCGGACCGCGCCAAGGTGCTGGGCGCGCTGGCACACGTTGCCTACGGACGGAAACGCTCTCGAGAGGCCCTCGGCTATATCGATCAAGCCATAGAGGCAGCGCGCCACTCGGGTGCCCGCGACTTGGTTTCCGCCCTCACCGATACACGGCGAGCCTGGGCTTCTTGAGTTAAAGTCCCCCCGCTGGGCCGGCATTTCTTGTTCCCGTTGCCAGCGTCGGCCGCTGTGGGGTATTGCTCCGATGAGACGTCATTATCGCCCCGGGGGTCCGTGCCATAGCCGTTTGCTCGAATATCTCCCATGCAACGCCCCGCCGGAGTGGGCGAAAAGGTCCGGAATTTGGACAGCGATCTTCTTGAGTCGATCTCTGCGCTAAAGCAGTCGTTTGCGCGGCGCGGTGTGGCCGTCGCTTTCGGAAAAGCCGATCCGAAGCTGGTCGGCGAGCTAAAGGTCAAGCTGAAGCTCCCCCGCCGCTTTCGAGATTTTTTGGAGGCGGCGGACCCCACCGATGTGGAAACCCGAACGCCCACGGAACGGGTTCGGCTCATCTCTTCAGCCGACCTCCAGCAGGAACAATGTGGGTACGCCCTGGATGAGTCGGCCAAGCTTCGAGACGGGCCCACCTCGGCCGGCTGGAGGAGCAGCTGGATCATTGTCGCGCACAGCGCGCTTCTCGGCGATCCGTACTTTTTGGACGTGTCCAGTCCCGATGCGGAAGGAGATTGTCCGGTTTTCACAGCGATGACCGGCACCGAAAGCTGGAAACCCAGGCTCTGCGCCTCGAGCTTTGCGATGTTTCTGCGCATCCTGGCGCTGGGGATGGAGGTGGCGGAAGGGTTCGCCGAGGACGACCTGGACATGGATGACGAGCAAGTGTTTCGCGAGTCGCTCGGTCCTCGGATTCGGGAATACGACCCCGCCGCGCTCAAGGCGGGGCACTGGACATGAGTCGCGTTTTGCTGAAGAGCGCGACCGAGGGCACTTCTGAGTTTTCCGGTGCGCTCGCGCGACTCGCCGCTCGCGGAGAAAGCGATCTCTCCGCTGTAGAACCGCTGGTTCGGCAGATATTGGAAGATATCCGCGAGCGGGGCGACGCGGCAGTCAAGGACTACATTTTCAGGTTCGAGGGTCGGAGAGTCAGTCAGCTGCTCTACACCGATTACGGTGGGCAGGCTGCGCTCGACGGGCTCGGCTCGGACGTGCGCGCTGCGCTGATAGCGGCTGCCGACCGCATTCGGCGCTATCACGAGCGACAAGCTTCGGGTCTCGATAGCTTCGAATACAAGGAGGGTGGGGTGCTGCTCGGCAGCCGCGTCAATCCGCTCGATCGAGTGGGGATTTACACGCCAGGCGGCAAGGCGCGCTATCCGTCCAGCGTGCTCATGAGCGCGATCCCGGCGCAAGTAGCCGGGGTTCGAGCCATCACCCTGGCCAGCCCCAACCCCGGAGCCGAGGTGCGCGCTGCGTGCCACCTCGCGGGTGTGGAGGCGATTCTGGATGCGGGCGGCGCACAGGCGATCGCTACTTTGGCGTACGGCACCGAAAGCGTGCCGCCGGTGGACAAGATTGTCGGTCCCGGCAACCTCTACGTTGCGGCGGCAAAGCGCCTGGTGTTTGGCCAGGTGGACATCGACAGCCTGGCCGGTCCCAGTGAAATTCTGGTGCTGGCCGATGAAAACTCCGATCCGCGCCTGGTCGCCGCGGATTTGTTGTCGCAGGCCGAGCACGACGAAGCCAGCTACCCGTTGCTTTTATGCTTGAGCACCGAGTTTGTCGAAAGGGTTGCTACCGAGCTCCCACACCAGCTCGAGAGCCTTCCCCGCCGTTCCATGGCTGAGCAAGCCATTTTGGACCACGGTGTGGCGCTAGTCGTCCGTGACCGGCAGCGCTTGGCCGAGGTCGCCAACCAAATCGCAGCCGAGCACGTTGCCGTCCACGTTCAACGCCCTGAGGAGCTGGCCCGGGAAATTCGACATGCGGGAGCCATCTTCGTAGGCTCGACCACACCGGAAGCAGCGGGGGATTATCTGGCCGGGCCCTCCCACGTTCTTCCCACCGGTGGAGCCGCGCGCTATGGCGCGCCGTTGGGTGTGTACGACTTCGTGTCGCGCAGCTCGGTCATCGCCTACACCCTGGAAGAGCTCGGCGCTCAAGCGGCGCACATCACGGCGCTCGCGCGGGCTGAGGGCCTCGAAGGGCATGCCCGGGCGGTCGAATCGCGCCTGGCGCCGAGCCCAAGACAGAACCGCTGAAAGAGCGCTGCAATCCTGCGGCTCTTGGTGAAATCCTGACCCCCAGTGGGTTTGCCCTGCCCCGGCGCCTGGCGTCGAAGCCGAAGCTATACTAGGCGGAGTCTGTAAACGATGAGATCCGGCCCCGCATTTTGCGGTCCGATTTGAAGGCGCCTTGGACAGCCTAACGGAAACGGGGTCCGGGCAAGGAGACATGATGAGAGCGAACACCGTGGGGCGCCTGGTATTGGCGGCCTCATTGCTTGTCTTTGGCGCGCTTGGTTGTGCACAGGAGCGAGAGCCCATCAACCGCGTTCAGGCGGACGCGCTGTCCAAGTCATTTTTCGTGGGCAAGCTCGGCGACCCGAGCGACGACCCCGAGTTTTATTGGCGCAACTTCGTGGTGGACGCCTCCGAGTCGCAATCGCTCATCGGCATCGGTTCGTGGAGCGGCGTCGATCGCATCCGTTGGGAAATCACCGAGACCCAGTTGATCGCTCGCAAGTCCTATCAGCCGAATCCCGGCGGCGACAACAAGGGCGTCCCCGGCGGAGAGCCCAACGGAACCATCGTCGCGGCTTACCCCATCACTAGCCATTTCGACATCAAGCGGGCGTACAACCCGTCCACCGGCGAACCGTTGAACGTCATTGAGGAAAACACCTCCGATCGAGTCTGGAACCAGCGTGAGTACTTCCGCGTCGACTGGACCATCAACCTCGTGGATACGCCTCAATGGATCGACATGTTCCAAGGCAAGCTGTTCGGCGAAATCAAGGTTACGCCGGTGTCGTATTACGTCAACGATCCGACTTTGGACGATGCACCGCATTTCGATCCCGAGCAGGGCTATTTCGATGTCACCAGCCGCTACGTCGTGGAACCGGAAACCGGGTATCAGCTGACCGACGGCACTCCTTACCCCACCTGCCTTGTGGTCGGCTCCTACACCGGTACCTCCGTGGATAACTGCGATCCGCAGGAAGCAACCGTGCGAAGCTCGTATTGGCGAGTCGATCGAGGCGATCCAGATGGGGACTTCGAGCCCTTCGAGAACAGCCGCGCCTCGCTCGACATCGTTGGGAACCCGGGCGGCCTCGGAGACAGTGGTTCGGTCGGAATCGTCACTGCGCCACAGATCACGTGGGATCCGCAGTACGGATACACCGATCCGAACATGAAGAAGTTCATGCACGTGCATGATATCTGGCAAAAGAGCCATCAGACCCGCGCGTGCGCTCCAAACGAATGCCCGAGCGGCGTAGCCTGCCTGGATTCGGGTCAATGTGCCGTGACTTGCGCCTACGCGAGTCGAAGGGATGCCGACAATAACGGCACCGACGACCAGTGCGAAAACGCCGACACCCGTTACAGCGGATCACAGGGCTCGCAGTGTAGCGCGCGCAACCGCTGCACCATCCCCTATCGCGATCGCACCGTGAAACCGATCGGCTTCTGGTTCAATAAAGAAATGCCAGACGACCTCCTGGACACTGTGAAAGACGGCAAGCCAGTGACCCGCGGACCCGCCGAGGATCTGGCGTACACGTGGAATCAAGCGCTCAAGTCAGCAGTGGCTAGAGCACGCGAAGTGGAATGCCGACGCACCGGAGGGGATCGTCAATCCTGTCACGACCAGTTTTTCGACAGCGGAATCGAGATGGTGAGCTTCGGGGGCTGGGGCACGGATCCGGTCAAATCCAAAGAAGACGTGTTGGTTGCCTGCCACAACCCGGTAAGAAGCTACGACGCCGCACTCTGTGGCGAGCCCGGCTCGAAGGCGCGCGTTGGCGACCTCCGAAAGAATTTCCTTTTCTATTGGCCGTATGCTTCGAACGCCCCCTGGGGCGGCATCGGGAACTGGAACGGGGACCCGGTCACCGGGCAGATCCTCGGCGCTTCGGCCACCGTCATGGGGCGATCGGCAACCATGGCCGCAGCATTTGTTAGAGACATCATCATGGTCGCCAACGGCGAGCTCGAGATGAGCGACATCACCAACGGAACACCGGCTTCGATTTATCAAAAACGTTTGCAAAATGGCTACCAGCCTGAGGCGATGAGCTCAGAGGAAATCCAGCGACGGCTCACCCTGGTCGATACTAAGCATGCGGCGGAAGCCGTCGGTCCGGTTGCGCCTTCAGACCCAAAGCAACTGCTACAGACTGTGGTGCAGGCCCGCGCGGATATCACAGCGGACGCAAATGCCGGCGCCGCGGCCCAACTCAAGCTCGACGCGCTGCTCGAGCCCCTGCGTGGCTCAGCTCTGGAAGCCGAGCTCGTGGACTCGAACTGGCAGGTTGACTGGCTTGGACGACCGCCAGCGGCCAACCCGACTGAAGACATTTTGGAAGTCGCATCCCCGTTTCGTGGTGCGCAGCCTGGTCACCTGAGGAGCCGGCTCGAGGCCATCCGCCGCGGCGCGGACGCCAGGGGCTTGTGTTTTCTTGAGCCTTTCGCAGGCGGCGTGGGCAATCTCGATGTGCAAGGCGTGGCGCGATTCTACTGGAACCGATACGGCCAAGAGACGAAAGAGGCGCGCGCAGAGCACATTTATCACGACATCTGGCAGGAATCCTTCAAAGGGATCGCGCTCCACGAAATGGGACATGGCCTCGGCTTGCTCCATCAATTCACCTCGTCGTACGACTCGACCAATTACAATCCTCAATATTGGCAGCTTCGCACACAAGAAGGGCGCGCCACCGCTTCCTGTGGCGGCCAACCGCGAAGCGGCGACACCTACAGCGCCTCGGCGGACACCTGCATGGGGCCTCGCTACCTCGACCCGGAAACCGATGACGAGCTCGGACGAGGCGGCGAGTCGAGGCCCGGGATTTATTACTTCGGCCACACCTCCACCATGGAGTACCAACACGAGCGCTTTTTCGAAAACGTCGGGCTCGGTCAATACGATCTCTACGCCATGAACGCTCTCTATGGCCGAGTGCTGGAGACATTCGACGCCGACCGCGGACTGAACCAGAGCGAGCAGGAAGTGTTTGCCGTCCGTAACTGGACCCAGCGCGCCGACGATAACTTTGCTTATTGGCCTACCCCGCTGAGTGGTAATCAGCCTGACGTGCAACCGATGCACTACACGGAAGCAGCGCGCCGAATGAACCTCTACGATGCGGGCCGGTGTCGGCCGGCGACAGCGGAAGAGAGCGCACAAGCCGAATGGCGAGTCGTCCACGGCAAAGTCTGCGCTCCCCCTCCGAAGGACTATGCGAGCTGGAACGATTTCGAGGATGGCCCCGCGGCCGGGGGCTCGTATTACACGCTCAAAGCGCGGGTTCGCAACGGGACGTCCGGGGCAGGCAACGTGCGCTGGCCGTACCGGTGGGGCACGTCCAACAACGCCTACATACACACCAATCCGTTTGACGCTGGCGCCGACATCTACGAGCTCACGCGGGAGACGATTCGCCAGTTCGACTACGCGTACCCGTTCCGTTATTTCCGAAGGCAGTCGCGCGAATGGGCGGCTACGTCCCCCGCATCGCGCACCATCGACTTGTTCTTCGACCGATTGCGCTCCTACCACTGGACCATGGCGTACACCAATGCCATCATCGGTCGAGCCAAAGGAACTCCCGAGTACGACTTGTTCGTCCAGTCCGACGACTGGTGGCGGCCGAACTTGATGGCAGAAGCAGAGATGTTCAGCGCCATCACCAGAGCCCTGCTAATACCGGAAATCGGAGGCTATTACGACGGCGGTGCGCTCCTCGATTCGCAGAGGTCGTTGTATTATCCCTCTGGGGGCCAGGGAGCGTTCAATGTCGATGCCTCCAACGGTCGCTACATCTATCCCGCGTTCAACGACAACCCCAGCGGGGGCGGCTCCTGGGATTACTGGAGCTGGCTCTATTGGGATGGATTTTCCATCGAAAAAGCGGTCGCCGGACAGGCCCTTACCGATGGCGGCGCCACGCTCACCACCTTTTCTTCCCAAAACGCTCTCGACAGCCGCTATTTGACCATCAATTTCCGGACCGACATGCCGGACGCGGTGGACCGCCTGATCGGCGGGCTCTTGTCCAGCGACTGGGAATCGATTGCTCCGTACGTGCGCAGCGGTGAGATGTCCGCCGAAAATCGCACTCCGGAAATCCACGTGCTCGACCTTGGCGCCGCGTCGCCTTCGCGTCCAGCGGATGCCCTGCTCATCTTTCCGAATCTCGGCTACCGTCAGCAGCTGAGCACGCTCACCTGGGCCTACACCTTTGCGCGCCTCGACATCGATCAAACGCTGGCCAATAAGCTTCAGATTTGGGTTGCTGGCTACTACAGCTCGATCCCGGTTCCGGATGGCCAGCAAATTCGTTTCACCAACCCGGAAAGCGGCATCACGTATGTGGCGCGCAAGTACGGCCCGGACACGATCGATGGCAAGCTGGTGGACAAGGGCATCGCCTCGCGCATGCTGGCTCGGGCAAACCAGCTGCTCTTGCATTCGTACGAAGTCGAACGCGATGCGAGCAACAATCCCATCCTCGACCAATATGGAGCCCCCAAAGTAAAGCTTGACGCGAACAGCGCGCCCATCGAGATCACGGACAGCTTCCTGAACTCGTTCCGCAGGTATATCGGCGTCCTGGATATGGCCGTCCAATTGGCGAATCAGCTTGGCTTCGGACCGTACGGTGGTAACCCGCCCGCGCCGTAGCCCACGCGCCGTCAGCCCGGCGCCGCCTGCAAGTAGCCGCGATCGATGAGGGACTTCACCACTTGTGCGGTCTCGAGGTCCGTCTGTTGGGTGCGGTCGAGCAAGACTTCCAGGCTTGGAGAGTTGAGGGCGATTTGCAACACATCCAGATGCGTCGGCTCGAGCTCGTGCAGGGGCGCCCGAAGCGGTGAACACAAGGTGAGCTTGGAGGCGAAAGGAGGTAGCTTCGACTGAAGAGCGTTCAGCTCGTCTTTTTGGCGAAAGCCCTCCATCAGAATTTCCTGAGCCGATAAGTCGAGTGGCTTTTCGAACTGACGTGGATCCGCAGGCTCGAGCTCGAACAGCCCGCGCTCCCAGCCCAACATCCGATAGGCGGACTTGAGTGGAGGAATCTCGGGGCGGTCTTCGATGACGACCTGGTGTATGACCCCCGCGCGGAGGTAAATCCTCCCCACGTCGGCGTCGGTTCGCACCACCAGAACTCCGTTCTTGCGGGAAGTGGCAAAAAGCTGAAGCAAGTCAGGCAAAGGTATTTCCGCCAGGTTGCCGGACATTCGCGGCGCCTCGTCACCTTTCGCCCGCTCGGCCGCCACCTCCGCCAAGCTGCTGTGCGCGCCGCTGAGGTCACGCAAAGGCACGAGCTTCAGTATGCTGGTGCCGATGAGGACTCGGTCCCCCTCGCGCAAGTTAGCTTTCTTGATTTTTTCGCCATTAACGAAAGTGCCGTTGGTGGAGCCGAGATCTTCGATGGTGATGACGCCCTTTTCAACTTCCACCCGCGCGTGGCGGCGCGAGACCATCTCCTCAATGAGGACCATGTCCAGGTTACTGGCGCGCCCGATGATGACCGGGTGGCCTTCTTCCAGGACAAATTCACCCCCCTGGTATTTACCCGAAATGAAACGCAGAGCCAGAGGACTGCGTCTTGAAGCCGGCTTGGTCTTCGGCGCGTTTTTTTCCGGCATTTGAATCGGCGAGCTCGTGGCGCTCCCCCGGTAAGACGCATCTTCCAGAGAAGCCCAAGGCTTGAGAGTTTATGCACTCGCTCAACAGGCGGTCAAGCTAACCGCCAGCACAACGCGGCGCGAAGCATCCGGAACGCGCTGTCGACCGACGGGGCCGTCGAGCGGATGCTAGGTCCCCGCTCCGCGCACCGCGACCGTGTCCGCGGCGCTCGGCGGGACACTTTGCGGGCGTCCCACCAGAGG
>DASXTY010000201.1:0-6799 GCA_036505155.1 Polyangiaceae bacterium
GCCAAGAATGCCGAGTCTCGCCGGTCAACCCGCGACCGTGCGCCCATGCCGGCGTCTAGTTTGCTGAGTCCGTAGTGAGTCAACCAGCCGCGCTCGGCGAGCTCGTCCGGCAATATCCGCTTTCCTCCGCCTGGGCAGCACCGGTGCTGTTCTCGGAGACCGCGGACATCCACGGCGTTTCCCTGAAGCTCGCAGGCCTCAGCAGCGAACACGCGAATGGCCGTTCCATCGTGGGGAGCGCGGTGGACTCTCGACGTTCCCCCCTGGAGCGGAGCTATTTCGAGCTCCTGGAGCGAAGCGCGGTCGTCGAGGCTCTTCATCAAGCCGATGGGGACCACGATGTTTTGGATCTATCGTCCGAGTGCGTTGGCACCTGTTCGCACCAGCGCGTTTTTCCCCGCGACCTGGAGCCCGAAAAATGGCGGCATTCGCTCTCGAATGGAGTTGCGGCACATCGGAACTGGAAGCGAGCAGCGGAGCGAGCGGCCCTCGAACTCATCGAACGGGACCACATCTTGCGCTCCTGGTACGGAGAGATCACGCCGGAGCGGGTCTCAATGGACGGCCTCGCACCCACGCAGCTTCTGAGCTTGTACGACTTCGAGGCGTGTGCTTTCCACGGACCGCCATATAGCGAGTTTCACCAAGCCCAGACGGTAGCCGTTTTCGGATTTCCGAAGCGCGCCGAAGCGCCGCTGCTCATGGGATGTGCGGCGCGACTCACTTCGAACGGCGCCCTCGCGGCCGCGTTTCGTGAGTGTTTGCAACGCCTTGGCTTTCTCTGGAGAGAACCGCTTCCCCATAGCGAGCCGCAATTTTCACCCACCGCCGATTTCCACCAGGAGCACTACTTGTATCCTCCGAACCACCCAAAGCTTCGCAACTGGCTCGACGGAGGCCACAAGCTCGGACTGCTTCGGTGGTCATTTCCCACCTCGGACGCGAAAATCCGATTCGTCGATCTGACGCCGAGCGCGCTAAAGGGACGGATTTTCGTGGTTCGAGCCATCTGTGACCAGGCGCTTCCCCTGGTGTTCGCTGAGGGACACCCCTGGTGCGATGCGGTTCTGCCCGAGTTCATGCGGGTGCATCCGATCGCCTGATGGTCGCGAGTGAGATCTTGCAGAAAGCCTTCAGCGTGCCTTCGCTTACGCGCTCTGCTCGGCTGCACCGGGTTCCGCGGTCGTGAGCAGCTGGCGCACGCGACTGATGAGCAAAGCCGAGCTCATCGGCCGCTGCAAAAAGCTTGCGCCTTCGGGCAGAAGGCCCCAGTGCTCCAAAAATGGGCGCGCATGCCCAGACACGAACAGTACTTTGCATCCGGGGATCGCGCTGGGAATCGAGCGGACGATGGCAGCCGTGGCGAGAGTGGTCTCGCAAATGGCCAGCCGAATCTCGCCTTGATGGTCGCGGACCACGGGAGCCACTTGCGCCGGATCTTTCACACACAGGATGTGATGACCTCGGCTCTCCAGATCCGAAATCAGAGATTTCTGCGAAGTCAGCTGTTGCCCGACCAGCAGCAGGGTGCTCCCCACCACCTGCGCCGACGGAGGATCCCGGGTCAGTCGCGGGGCCGAAGAGGGATAGCCCGGCAAGCAAACCGAAAATGTGGTCCCCAGGAGCGGCTCGCGGTGCAGGCTGACGCACCCGCCGAAGCTCTGAATCAGGATGGCACCCGCCTGAATGAGCCAGGCGCCCGCTGCTTCCAGCGCCGGGGTGGAGCGCCCATTTTGGTCCGGGCTCGACGAGGTATTGCTGGTGACGGTGATCATCGCATAGGCGCCCGGCGTGGCGTGGCCTATCCCGCCCACGGCGTCTTCGTCGAGCTCGGTGTTGGCGGTCTGAATCACCAGTGTGCCAGAACCGCCCATGGCTTGGCGAGCGCACACTGCGAGGCTCAGCAAAAACTGCTCGATATAAGAAGCGTCGACTTTGACCGGCTGGAGGTCCGGATCGAAGGTGAACGAAAGGGTGACCGGGCTCCTGATGACTCGCCTGAGCGCGGGCTCGAGCTCGGTGACGAGCTGGTTGAGGTCCGTCTTTTCTGGAGTCCCGCTCCGACGCTGCGAAAACGCGAACAGCTGATCTACGAACATGCGCGCGCGTTCCGTGGAGCTCAAAACCTTGCGTTGCTCCTCCGGAATTGGCAGCCAGCAGGAATCCAATGTGGAGTAAATGCCGCGGACCATGACGTCCAGGTCGCGCGCGACGGTGCCGGCAAACTCCTTGACTGCCTCGAGCTCGTCCCTCGCTCGCTCGGCGCGCTCGACGCCGGGCTGGGAGCGAAGCACGCTCGCCAGTTGCAAAGTCAACCCAGCCTGAATCGAGAGCGCCTCGAATGCCTTGAGCTCCCCGGGCCCGAAAACACCACAACCTAGCGCCTCGAGCGCGATCAATCCGACCATTTTGCCATCTCGCAAGACCGGAGCTCCCGCCAGGCTCCGGAGCGTTTCCGTGTCGTCCTCAACCAGAGCCCTCCGGGATTCCAAAGCCCCGCTCAGAGGCCCCGTGGGGTCGAACTGCGGAAGCGGATCGAGGTCTCGGCCGCGCGCATCCCGCCCGCTCACCGGGACCAGCGTGCGGTCCTCCGTTTCGAGATATAGCACTCCTCGATGACATTGAAACGCTTGCACCAGCTCGTCGAGGATGGCCGGGTAGACCTCGCTTTCGCTCAGCGGATCCGCAGTGGGGTCACTCACGCGGAGCAGCGCGCGGAGTGTCCCCCTGTGACGCACGGTCGTCCGCTCGACGCTTCGTGTCCGCCGCCCCTCGAAGTTCTGCGACAGGCTGGTGACCAAGCCGAACTCCTCGCTCACCCAGCGCATGCGGTACGCGGAAGCCTGGCTCTTGGCAACTTCCCATGCGAGTCGCGCGTGATGCGCTGCCGCATCTTCGTGACCTTCCGCGCGCGCCAAGTGAGCCTTGCCGCGGCTCACCGCGTAAATCACCCACGGGCAGCCTTCCCGTTCTCCCAAGGCCTCGGCTTCCGAGAACAGTTTGCGCGCGCGCTCATG
This sequence comes from Polyangiaceae bacterium, assembly GCA_036505155.1. Lineage (GTDB taxonomy): Bacteria > Myxococcota_A > Polyangia > Polyangiales > Polyangiaceae > DASXTY01. Next base: position 3,018 of record DASXTY010000201.1, read on the forward strand.
CTCCTTGTCGAAGAGCGCGACGTAGCCGTCGATCGCCAGAGAATGCGCTTTTAGCAGCGGGATTCGAGCGGCGAGGCGGATGTCACGGGCTGCTGCTTTTAACTTTTCGAGGGCCGCCGGTCGGTCCGCATCGCTGCTGTGCAGGCACTGGTGCACCCGCGCGTGCGCGATGTGCACATAGTATTCGGTGACAGCCAGGTGAACCCGCCGGGGGTTCAATTTGGCGGCGTTAAACTCAGACACCAGGCTCTCGAAATCGAGACCTAAGATCCCACGTTCCGTGAACTCACGAGCCCGGGATCCGTACGTGTACAGGTAAAAGGCGCTTTCTTTCGTCACCGGAACACAAGCTTGCTCGAAACCCCTGAGCAGCTCCGGGGCTTCCGACTCGCGACCCAGGCTCACCAGAGTGGCGCGCGCACACAGCAGGACAAACTCCGGGACCATCGGGCGCACCGGGTGCGTGTGCACCTTGCTCAGCGCTCGTTCCACCCAGCGCCAGGCTTTCAAGTTATTGCCGCGGATCCCCTCGATGAGCTGTTGGTTGACGGCGGAAGACCAGTAGTCGGCAAACTCCCTCCAGTGGCCATATTGTCCGAGGCACTGCTCCCCCGCTTCCACGGCGGCTCGAATGTCGCCGCTCCAGGCGGAAATCACGGAGCCGACCTGATAGCAGTGTGCGATAGCCATCGGATCGTCGAGCTCGCGCGCGATTTGTTCGGCGCGCGCTTGAACGCGCCGGGAACGGGATTTCAGGCCGAGCGCAGCCAGCACGAACGCGGCCAGGAGCAGGCTCCTGGATAAAACGGCGGAGCTCCCGACCTTTTCGGCGCAAGCGAGCCCAAGCACTACCGCTTCGATCATCGCTGGGAGCCGGTTGTCGTAGAATGCCAGACGCCCAGCCCGTATATAAAGGTGACTCAGCGTTTCGAGCCGACGCCGTCCCGCTTCGCCGCGATCGCGCCGATCCTTGCGGCCGCGAAGTAATAGGCTCCTGGCAATATCAACCGGGCGCCCCTTGGGGACGGGCTCGCCGAGTGCCTGGAATGCGCGCTCGAGAGCGTGCCAAGCTGACTCCGAGTCCATCTGCACTTCGTAGCTCCAGGCGAGATCTGACTCCGCTTTCGCGCGCTGCAGCGGATCGCGGCTGAGATCGCAGGCCGCGCGCAGACGCACGCGAGCTTCTTCAAGGAGCCCCGTTTGTAGGAGCGCTTGGCCGAAGAGCGCATGAAAGTCCGCGTCAAGCTCGACGGCAGGCGACACAGCGGCTGCGCGCTCGGCCGCGGAAAAGCAGCGAATGGCGCGCTCGTTGTCGTAATTTGCGATGGCGAGCGTTCCGGCTTCGCGGTTGGCGGCGTACGCTTTTGAAGGCGCGCGCTCCAGAACACCTTCGGCATAGTGAGCCGCGAGGTCGTAAACGCCCTCCGTGGCGGCAGCGCGGAGACCCTCGATGGCTTGAGCCGTTCGCTGATGGAGCTCGCGGCGAGCTTCGTCGCTGAGCTTGCGCACCAACGCTTCGCGCACGCAGTCGTGGACGAATCGAGTGGTTTTTTTCGGGCCACTCGCGATCAGAAGCGCCTGGCGCGCTTCTCGCAGGGCAGCCCCCGCCTGCGCCTGGGTGAGATGGCACACGCTGAGCAGCAGCGAGTCCTGGAACGCGGGTCCGAGCACGGCCGCCGCCGAGAGCAGGTCCTGAGTTTCCTCACTGAGCTCTCCGATTCGCCGCTCTAGCACGGTGACCGTTTCAGGCGGAAGCTCTAGCTTCTCGAGGCGCTCGCGACTGAGCTTCCAGGTGCCCCAGTGCGGGCTCAATGCTCCGCCATCGAGGAGCGTGCGGCAGACTTCGAGCGCGCTCAGCGGGGTGCCGTCGCTGAGCGCAGTCACGGCGCGCCCCAAATCGGGCTCAGCCGTCCCTCCACCGAGGTAATCGCTCAAAAGCTCGTCAACTTCGGACGAGCTCAGCGGGCCGAGCTGCATCTCATCGGTTGCGCGCTGGGGAAGATTGGAGAGCAACGGGCTGAGCGCGGCGTCGTGCTCCGCGCCCATGCGCGAAGCGAAGACGAACAAGGTGGATGTCTCTTGGACGCGGCGCGCCGCGCACACCAGAACACTGCGGCTGGCACCGTCGAGCCACTGCACATCGTCGGCAAACACCAGGGCGGAGGGCTGGGCGCGCAAGAAGCGCACCAGAAACTCCGCAGTGCCTTCGATCACGATGTGTTGGTTATCGTCAGTGGTCGGCAGGGGGCCCGCGTCCGCGAACACTTCCGCAAAATCCGACACGCTAACCTTGACCAGAGGCGCAAGGTCTCCCGCCAGATCGCGCACCGCCGAGAGCGCGGAACGTTGCTCGGATTCCGGGCGCTGAGCGAGTCGATCGAGATACGCTCTAAAGAGCTGCCGCACGCCCGAAAACGGTCGCGGATCCCAGGTGTGACTTTCCGCTGTCAAGACAACCGTGTTATCCGCGGCGAGCTCCGCAACCAGCGCGCGCACCAGGTGGGTTTTTCCGCTACCGGCGGCGCCGCGAACCACCAGAATCTGCCCGTCGCCCGCGCGCGCATCGGACCAAGCTCGGCGCAGCTGCTTGATCTCGCGGGTTCGTCCAAAAAGTGACCTGGTGGCCAGTGACCGCGCCGCCCGGGCAGTCGGCCGCATCGAGCTCGTTCTCGGGGTATTCCTGTTTTCGTGTGCCTCGAGCGCGGCGAGGAGCTCCTCTGCGCTGGAAAAGCGGTCGTCGGGGTCTTCGGCAAGCAGTCGGGCGATGATCGCGGAAAACTCCTGCGACAGCGCCGGAAACGGCTTGGCGATGCGAAGCGAGCGCGGGCCTTGCCCTGAGGGAGCCGCGCTCGTCTCGGTCGGGTTGATGCCGAATGCGCAAGCCCGAAGCACTCGCCCGAGCGAATACAGATCGGTGCGCCCGTCGACACGCGGGTTGGCACTGGCGAGCTGTTCCGGAGCTGCGTAGCCGGGAGTGCCGCCGAAGCTCGCAGCGGTCGCTCGCCCTTCGAGATCGGTGGCAAACCCGAAGTCCACGAGCCGAACCGCCCCATCGGGTAAAAAGACGATATGTTCCGGCTTGATGTCGGCGTGCACCAGGCCGCTCTTGTGCACCTGCCGCAAAGCGCCGGCGAGCTGCTTCGCCAGAGCGACCATTTGATCTTCGCTCAAAAGTGCGCGCTCGAGTCGCTCCGCGAGCGTTTCGCCTTCGGCAAGCTCCATGAGAAAATACGGGACACCGTCCGCTTCCCCAATTTCCAGCACGGCGGGAAGCGCCGGGTGGCGGGCTCGCGCCAATGCGATGGCTTCCCGTCGCAGGCGCTTGGACCAGTGAGCGCTGCTCTGCTCGTGCGGAAACTTGATGGCGTAGAACTGATTGCCTCTGCGGACGCGCATCACAACGCCAAACGCGCCGTGCCCTAGCTCCTCGAGTAGCTCCAGGTGCTCAATGTGGGGCGGCCACATCCCTTTAACATAACATTAAAGCCCCGCATTAAGGGACCTTTGGCGTGAGGCGCAGGCGCGGGCGACGTAAAAACCCTTTAGCGGCCTTTTACGCGCTGGTCTGCATCTTGCTTACGCAAGCATATTGCAAATTGCCTCGGCTCTCGTCGCCTGGTCATCGACCCGACCGGTTACTAACATACATGCCTAGTTGTGTGGACCGGGCGCGGCTGTCTCATCTGGCACCGGGGTTAACGGCCCGAGGAGCGGCGGCACTTCCGAGGGCGCGACCCCGTCGGCAACATTGCCTAGGTCGCCCTGCACGAATTCACGCGCAT
>DASXTY010000202.1:0-9717 GCA_036505155.1 Polyangiaceae bacterium
GGCGTGATCAGCGGCCAGGTCAACCTCCGGCACGACCTGCTTTTGGAACCCTTGGCCCCGGGGGGTAAAATCCCGACTCAGATTTACGTCTTCGAGGGTGGGCTTCGTTACGTTTATTTCATCCATGCGACATCGCCTTACCTCGCTCGCTCAGTGCGCACAACGGTAGAGCTCAGCGCCCACTTGCTCGCGCCGCCGCTCGGGGTTCCCGCACGCATGACCGACGCGGACGGTAAAGCTATCCGCGTGCTGCCGGGATTCAAAGCCGACGTTGCGTGGGGCCTGGCTCCGCTCGACTGGGGCTTGACCGAGGTCGGTTTGGGCTATTTCCCGGCCGGTGGGTGGATCTATTTTCGGTTGGGGTGGACCTACTTGTTTTATTGAGCAAAATCGGGCTGGAGGCTCGAGATGCGTTACAAGAAAGTCCCAGCAGCAGGATTCGAGTTATCAGCGATTGGGCTCGGGGGGCACGAGTTTCTCAGCGACGGAACCGTGAAAGGCATGGGGGAGGATTTTCACCGGTCGGTCACTGCCGGAGTCATTTGGGAGGGTTTTGGTGCGGAGCGCCGCAAGCGAGTGATCGCCGCGGCTCACGAAGCCGGCATCAACTTCTTCGACGTAACCATGGACGCGGAAAAAGAGGCGCTCGGTAGAAACCTCGCGGAGCTACCGTCGTTGCGCCGAGTGTTCGTGCAGACGCGGCCCGAGGGCATGGTTTACGATAACGATCCATCCGACGTGTATAAGCGAAAGATCTTGGACTACGAGCTTTTGCGCGCGGAGGCCCAACGCGCCGCTGGGCTGCTCCGGCGCGAATTCATAGACTTTTACAACTTCGGGCTCCACGCTCCCGCGGTGCGGCGCGATCCGAATTACCTGCCGCGGATCGCCGAAAACATCGCGCGCCTCAAAGCCGATGGTCTCATTCGCATGGCCACAGCGGACTCGATTTTCGATCCCGAATTGTACCTCGAAGAAATCGAGACCGGCGCCTTCGACGCGATTTTCGTCAGCTTCAATTTCGCCACCGAGGGCTCCTTGCAACGAGTCGTATCCTTGGCTTCCGAACGCGGTATGGCGGTGTTTGCTCGGGAGCCGTTCATCAAGGGCAGGTTGTTTCGCTTTGCCGCCGAAGCGGGTTTCGAAGACAGAAGCCGCGTCGCCGTGGCATCGCTCCGCTGGGTCTTGTCTCACCCGGAGGTGAGCGTTGCCGTTATTGGTGTCGACACCGCCGAGCAGTTGCGAGAAAACCTCCGCGCCATCGAGGATCCGATGCTCAATGACGAAGACAGAAAAATTTTGGATGCCATGCGCGCGACCAGCTCCTATCGGGACTACGTGAGCGGCACCGGTTAGTTCAGGGGCGTTCGCTTACCCGGTATTCCGCTCGCTCCAGCCAATCTTGGTTGATGCGCACTCCCCAGCCCGGCCCTTCGGGGATGTCCACCAACCCTTGTTGCACCTCCAGCTTCGGAGCAAACAGCTCGTCCGACCACGGATCGGGCTCGATGCTGAACTCGACGAAGGGGCCGGAGTTTTCGATTGCCCGGAGCAAATGCAAGCTGAACACCGTCACCAGCGACCGATTCGCTGAGTGCGGAACGCAGGCGAGGCGTGCGTCACGCGCCATTTCGGCAACCGTGAGCGAGCGCGTGAGCCCGCCCAAATAGCAAACATCGGGCTGCACGATATCGACCGCGCCGCCGGTTATGATCCGCTGCCACTGCTTGAGGTCACAATCCTGCTCGCCTCCGGCCACGTTGATTTCGAGCCCCGCCCGCGCTTGCGCCGTCCACTCGAGCTCCCAATAGGGGCATGGCTCCTCAAACCAGTAAAAGCCTTGCGCTTCGAGAAGCTTGCCCACTTCGAGCGCGCCGCGCGCGCTGTAACATCCGTTGCCGTCGGCGAGCAGCGTGACATCGGGGCCGAGCGCGCTCCGCACCGCCTGGATGAGCTCAGTCGTGCGCCCGGGCCACTCATCGGTATCGTGCCCGTTACATTTGCCGACGCGCACTTTGAAAGCGGTGTATCCGTGCTCGCCCTGTAGCCGTTTCAGCCGTTCGGCCTCGTCCCGAGGAGTAATGTCGCGGCGCATGCTGGAGCCGTACGCTCGCACCGGCGCGGGCTTCGCGCCCAATAGCTCGCACACGCTCTTACCTTGGAGCTTTCCCTGTAGGTCCCAAAGAGCGGTATCCACCCCGGCGAGCGCGCGACACACGTAAGAGCCTGGAAATTTGTAGGTGGCTTCCAGGACCTGGTCGCTCAGCGCACGGCTCGGAAAAGCTTCGGCGCCCAGCACCTGTGGAGCAACTTGCCGGTGCAATACCTGGGCGGTGATGTCGGCATGATACGGCGCCGTCTGACCCCAGCCTTCGCTACCGCTCTCCGATTGTACGCGCACCAGACACACGGTTTCGGTCGAAAAAGACTGAATGCGACGGATTTTCCCGGCGTCTGCCGGTGTCAGGTTAATCATTGGAATTTGAGTTTACCATCTTCGGCGCGCTTCTTTTGCAGGACGGCGAGCGCTCGCTCCGCCGTCTCTTTGACCAAGTGCCCCATCTTTGGATGAGTGGGCTCGAGGTCCGGACAGAGACCGTGCTCGGTGAGCGCCTCGGAGCAGATGGGGCCAATGCTGGCGATCACCATGCGCTCCAGATTCTTTCGGAACATCTCCTCGCGACCTTGAGAACGCACCGCGGTGAACACGCTATAAACTTGGTTCCCACTGGTGAAGAGCATCACTTCCGCCTGGCCTTTGCAAACCGCCTCGATCGCGGCCGAAAGCGGCTCCATGTTTTCGGGCGGCGCCCACTGATAGACCCGGACCGCGAACACTTCTGCGCCGCGCTCTTGCAGACCTTGGTAGAGGTGGCGATTGGGCACGCCGTATTCCTGAACTGCGACGCGCTTGCCTTGCAAGCCCCCGAATGAGCTGTCGAGCGTGGTCAAGATTTCCCGCCAGGTGTTGGGTTCGGGCGCGGCTAGCGCGATGGGCACTTTCCACTCCTTCATGACCGCGGTCGGCTTTGGACCCCGCACCATCACCCGGGTCTCCGAAAGCAGCGCGGTGAGCTCCGCTTGCGAACAAAACGGCTCGGCTGCTTTGGCCAGGGCGCGAGCTCCGACGCCGGTGAGGAAGAGCATGAGGTCGACGCGCTGGTTACGCAGTCGCTGTACCAGTTCCTGTATTTCGGGGGTGGCAGACAGGGGAACCTCCCGCATGGAGGGCGCGCTCAAGCATGTGCCGCCATATCGCGCGACCAAACGCGCGATGTCTTCTGCTCGCCGGCTCTCAAAACTGATGACGCGCAGTCCTTCGAGCCCTCCGCCAGGGGAAGAACCATTCGGTTGGTCGTCAGTCGGCATCAATTTGGCTCCGGTTGACTCACTGCACCGCCCCTTCCGCCAGCCCTCGTATGAATAGCCGCATGCTGAAGAAAAACAAGATCACAACCGGCAGCGAAGCCAGTCCATACCCCGCCATCAGCGGTCCCCACAGTTTGATGTATTCGCCCGACATGCGCAAAAGCTGAACCATGACCGGGAGTCGGTCGTGGTCGCGCATGACGATGAGCGGTAAAACGAAGTTGTTCCACTCATTGACGAAATGCATGACCCCCACCGTTCCCAAGATGGGGCCGGCTTGGGGAATCACGATGGTGCGGATCTGCTGAAAGTGCGAGGCGCCGTCCAGCTCTGCCGCGTCGAACATCTCCTGTGGAATGTCGGCCACGAAGTTTCTGAGCACGAAGATCGCGACCACTTGCCCTCCGGCTGAGGACACCAGGATCAAAGCGGTGAGCGTGTTGAGCAGGTTGAAATCCGCAAGCAAGCGAAACAGAGGCACCAAGTTGGCGATGGACGGGAGCATCATCAGCACCAGTACCGCGTTCCACAAAAATGTGGTGAGGGGCGCGCGAAGCCGCGCGAAAAAATAGGCCGCGCACACCGACGCTCCGAGCGTGATGGCGGTGGCGCTGGTGCAGATGAAAACGGAGTTCGCCAACGTCGGGGCCACGGCTTGCCACGAGCTTGCCAGGTTCTCCCAGTGGTAAGGCCGGGTGACCTGCGCCGGGAACTCGTAAAACTGTTGGTTATCCTTCACCGTGACGATGGCCATGAGGTAGAGTGGCAAAAATGCCATAGAAAGTACGAACCAAATGTAACCGTGTTTGATGCCGCGTAAGAACAGCTCCCGAGGGCTTCGTCCGCGCGCCGTGGCTTCGACCAGTCTTCTTTCCGCCCCGGATCGAGGTGCGATCTGAGCCAGTCCGCCCATCCATTTGCGGACCTTCGCCAGTAGCTCCGCCGGCGGTGGGAGTCGAAACAGGCGCCAAAGCCGCGGCCAGGGTAGCGCCAGCAGTACCGCGGGCACGGCTAGAATCGCTAGGCGCCCAAACGCCAGCGGGACCAAAGCGATCAACGCGATCACTACCCGGGTTGTGCTGCGGCTCCAGGGGCTCAAGTTCTTCCACTCCATGAACGTGGTCGACCCCTTGTGGAGCAGCATGACCACGGCGGTGAGGACGATTCCCACCGCGCATGCCTTGCCCATCATCTGGTTGATGAATGCCTCCCGCAGCATGAAAAGCGCGGGGACAGTGACCCTTCCCCCGGGCCCCCCTTCGATCCCCGCCAGCGCCAAAATGGTTCCGGCGTCGCGCACCGTGTCGATGATCACGAAGACCAACAAAATGTAGATGGAGCCAGCCATCAGCGGGAGCTCGATTTTGGTGAACTTTTGCCACCAACTCACGCCGTCGATTTCCGCAGCTTCGTAAATGGACTTGGAGATGTTCTCTAGCTTTGCCAAGTGTGTGAGCACGGCAAAGGACCCGACCCAGGGGAATCCCCACACCACACAGGAGGTCAAGATGAGTCGCGGGTCGCCGAGCCAGGAGGGCAACTGGCCCGGAGTGAACACTCCCCCCCAGGCCAAGGTTCTGTCGAGCCAACACAACGCTTCGAAAAGGTGCGTCGACATCAAGAAGCGATTCAAGTAACCGGTGGTCGCCTCGAAGAAGAAAGATCGCCAGATCAACACGAACACCAGCCCCGGAATGACCATCGGCACCACGAACAAAAGCCGATACAAATAGCGCAAGCGATCGCTCCGACAGCGGTGGATAGCCACCGCGACGGCGAGGGCCGGAATCATCTTGACCACATTCCAAAATCCCAAAAGGAATGCCACCTCGAAGGAATCCCAGAACTCGGCGGATTGCAGCAGATCCCAGTAGTTCTGGACGCCCACCCACTCCGCGATGTCCGCCCCATTCCAGCGGTAGAGGCTGTGCAACACCCCGCTTCCGGCCGGGAAATAACTGAACGCGCCGATGAGAAGCAGAGTCGGGATGATCAGGAGATAGATTTCCCAGTGGTACCTGAGCTGTCGCAGCCCAATCTCCTTGGGGGTCAACTCTAAGCGCCTCCCAACCGAGCTTGAATTCGTTTGAGAACTTCGGGACTGTATTCATAGGGGCCCACGGTACCCAGATCGGTTTGGCCCTTCACCATTTGGACTTGTCGCGCATGGCTCACCTCCGGCAGGATGAGCCGCGACGCGGTGAGCGCTCGATATTTGATCCATTGCTGCTGTGCGGCCTGTCCGCGCAAGAGGAGCGCCTTTCCTCGTATGCCGGACAGGAAACTCTCGTCGATGAGGATGGTTCTTCGCCAGTCCCGTTGCACCTCCTCGTAGTCCTTTAGGCCTTGCTCCCGGTAATAAGGCCCGAATCGTTTGGCCAGGTCTTCATAGGAGATCTGACCAATTTGAAACAGGGAGTAATCCTGAGTCCAGCGCACCTGGGTGTTTCCCCCTACGAAGAAAAACATGACGCCATACACACCCTCGAGGTGCGGGTCGAAAGCTTGGAGCATCGGATCCATTTGGGTCCGCACGATGGCGGGCACCCACCCGATGATCCGGTTGAAGCGCTCGTTGACCTTTTGGGAGGAAAGGAACAGTAAAAAATCGAGCGCGATGTCGGGGTGTTTACTGGTTCGCGCGAGCCCGAAGGGGAATCCGGTCCACGGCATCTCGTAGGCCGGGCCGCTCACGAATTGCCCGTACTCCGGATCTTCGGGTTTGGGCCGCGGGTAATCCAACACACCCACTTCAAAGCGCCCTTCGGCTTGCGCCTGGAGGCTGCGCGCGTCCCAGCTTCCAGTCGAGATGAAAACCGCCCGCTGCTGGGCGAACTGGAATAGCGCTTCGTCTCGGGAAAGGCCGCTCCAGCCGGGCTGAAAGTTGTCGGCGATCTCGCGAAACATCTTGAAACGCGCGCGGTAGGCCGGATGCTCGAAGGTCATGCGGCCGGTCTTGAAAGCGATGTAGTGCTCGAACTGGTCGACGTTGCCGTCGCGATTGAAGTCCATCTTGGCCAGGGCGGGGTAGGTGAGGATATCGGCCATCAGCATTTCCCACATCCACAGGTGATACTTGGACGAAGCGATGGGAACGTACCACTTGCCGTCGGCGGTTTTGTGTCGTTTGATTTCCCCGCATGTCGCCAAAAATTCGCGATATTCAGTGGGAGCCCGGTCCCTACCGGTGAGCTGTTTCAAGAGGGTCTTATTGTAAAAGATGCGTTCTCCGAACTGGGCCAGCCCAATTCGCATGTATTGCTGAAGCTCCGGCACGTACCCCGAACGCATGCCGTCTTTGAAGGTCTGGCGGAATGGAGTGCGCTCGAGCGCAGAGCCCTTGTTGTAAGGGTTCGGCCTGCCGGCCAAAAAAGAAAGCGGAACGAAATAGCGCGCTTGATACCCGATCAAGATGGAGTCGGGCAGCATCCCGATTTCCATCAAGTCGGGTGCGGTTCCGCCCATGAGCTGGGTGGTCATCCACTGACCGTAAGTGGCCTCCGGAATTGCGTCCTGTACCACCCGCACATTGGGATGAATGCGCTGGTACTCCCGAGCGAGCTGGTTGAACCCGTCCCGCACGCCGGCTTCGAGTTGCCAGTGGCCAATCCGGATGGTCACCGTTCCCGGCGGGGACTGCTCGCGGTGACGAGCCAGGATGTATAGGCTCGACCAGAGGAACGCAATTCCGATGACCAAAGCCGGTAGCCACGCTCGCAAGGTTTTTAGCGTGGGCATGCCATTACCGCTTTTTGCTGAGCTTGGTTTCGAGCTCGGTCATGCGTTGGAGCGCCGCCTTGGCTCCGTACAAACGCTGATCGGTTGGGTATTCCTGGATGAGCAGCCGGTAGTATTTGCGCGCCGTTTCCAGGTCGCCGACCTCGAATTCCGCGATGCTGGCGATCTTCCAGTAGCTATAGGCTTTGTCGGCATAAGGCGCAGCGGGATCGACCTCCACGGTGTCGAGCGCAGCGATCTCTTCCGCTAATCGTTGGTCCGGCTGCTTCAGCGTCTGCCGGCACTCCGCCATCAAGGCATGTGCGGCGCTCGAAAACTTGGAGCTTGGGTGGGTGGCTACGAAACGATCAAGGTTCTTGAGCGCAGTCGAAGCCTTCGCCGGATCGAGCGTCGCCACCAGCGTGGACTCCAGGAATATGAACGCTTCCTCGGATGCGGGATGGCTGGGAAACCGATCGATGACGCGCTGATACGCGGCGCTCAGCTTGGGGTAATCGGGGTCTTTTCCCACGGGGACCACGTGCTCCAGGCGTGCCATCGCGAGCAGGCTCCAGGCGGAAAACTCCTGGTTCGAGGACTTTGCGAGCTTTTCGAAGAGCTCCCTGGCGCGCGGCAGGTCCGGCTCCGGGCGCTGCTGCGCAAATGTGGTTGCCAGGCCGAACATCGCTGAAAGCTGCTCTTCGGATCCGCCCGCGGCCTCGTCTAAAAGCGCGCTGAACCCGTCGCGCGCGGTTTTGAACTCTTCGAGGCTGAAAGCCGTCCAGGCGTTGTCGAGCCGGAGGGAGAAGTTATTGGCGGGTGCATCCCCGGCACCAGCGACAGCCAGGAGGAGCGCGACCAGCAAAGCTCGGTGCGCCAGCCGCTTAGGCCTCAGTCTGAACCGTAAAGGGTTCTCGCTGCTCATCGCGTCCCAGGTTTGGAAGCCTTCTGCGCCGCATATGGATTCGAAGGCGGCAGGGGTGTCTCGTCGGCCCGCGCGGCAGCTTTGAGGTACACCTTTGCAACCTCGCGCTCATCCAAAAACCCTACCACGCGCTGCTGGTCATCGACGACCGGCAGCTCGCGGAGCCCGTTGGCCACGATGCGCTGGGAAGCGTCCCGAAGATCGTCTTCCGGCTTGACCCAAACCGCCGGTTGCATGATGTCAGCGGCTAGAGCCCAGGGCGTATCCTTCCCCTCGGTGGCGAGCACTCGCATCAAATCCGAGCTTACCAGGCCTATCAGTTTGTCGTCGCGATCGAGTACCGGGAATACATCCTGCCAGGTAGCTTCGCCCAGGTGTCGGAGCATTTCAGCGGCGCTGGTGTTGGGTTGAAAGCTCGCAAAGCGACGCCCCGACGACATCAGCTCCTTTACGCGAACCGCTTTGAGCACATCCAGTAGCAGCGCGTCCCGGTGAACCGGCGAATCGCGTTGGGTGAGGGCTTGCGATTCGTACAGGGCGCTTTTCCTGAGCGCCACGAAAGCAATCCCTTGAGAGAGCATGAGCGGCACTAAAAGGTCGTAGTTACCGGCAAGCTCGCATACCAAGACCAGCGCGCTCAGTGGGACGTGAGCGATGCCACCGTAGAACGCGCCCATGCCAATCAATGCAAACGCGCCCGGATCGATTCGTTGGTCGCTCAAAAGCAGATCGGCAGCGCGCCCGAACGCGCCTCCGAAAAGGCCGCCGATAGCGAGCGACGGCGCGAAATCGCCGGCGCTTCCTCCCGAACCGATGGTGAGCGACGCCGCGAACAGTTTTCCTACCGACAGCAGCAGCAGAAGCTCCACCCCGGTCCAACCCTGCGGCAGCCAAGATGAGCCGGAAATCGCCATCTGCACCGCGCCGTAGCCGCCGCCCAAAAGACCCAGTGCTTGTCCCGGCGCGTGAATTTTACGGCCCACCAGCAGAATGGCCGCCGTGCACAACACGCCGAGCGCGAGCCCGCCCAGCGCAGGCCGAATCCAAGCCGGGCCCGGTAAGGACGTAAATGTCCTTCTCACTCGGCGGAGCGTGGTAACGAAAATCGTGGCCAGAAGCGCCACTGACAGCGCCAAAAGCCCGTACAGGGGCAAGTGCTCAGGAACGAACGGAAAGCGCGGGGCGTGAGCGAAAAGCGTGGTCTCTCCGTAGATGGAAATAACCACCGAATAGGAGATGACGCTCGCCAAAACGGACGGCACCAGAGCGTCGGATTCGAAACCGTCGCGATACAATATCTCCACCGCCAACAGGGCTGCGCCCAACGGAGTGCGAAACACCGCCGAGATTCCGGCTGCGACTCCGCTCACCAGCAGAATGCGCCGCTCGCGGGCGCTCACGCTCAGTACTCGCGCCACCAGAGAGCCGAGCGCTCCGCCGATCTGCATGGTGGGACCCTCGCGACCTCCCGAGCCTCCAGTACCCAGAGTACATAACGAGGCCAGGGCTTTCACCCAAATCACCCGGCGTCGGATGATGCCGGCATTGTGGTGGAAGGCATTAATGATGGCGTCGCCGCCGCCACCGCGAGCTTCCGGCGCGAGCTGGGTGAGCAGCCCACAGGCTAGCCCGCCAAGAGCGGGCAAGAGCACCAAAAGCCAGGGCCGGAAGGTGTGGCTGCCCCGCTCAACGATAAAGGTCTCGCC